>NZ_JBDSQY010000134.1:0-24582 GCF_039929585.1 Capsulimonas sp. | reverse complement strand
CTTCGCCGTCGTGGACGTGTGGGACGCCCTGGGCTCCAACCGTCCTTACCGACCCGCATGGCCGCCTGAGCGCGTGGCGGAGCATATCCGAGCCGGCTCCGGGACCCACTTCGACCCACAAGTCGTCACTGCATTTCTTGAGATCATCGCGCCGGAAGAAGAGATCCACTACGCCCTCGCCGCGTGATCAAGAACGTCGGATCGATATCGCCCTCAGCATAGAACATATGCTGAGGGCGATATTTATGTCAGTTGCCGCCATCCTCGCCACTGACAAAACTTTACATTGGCGCCGGGATTCGCCCTGAGAGTTACTGGTACAATGGAGAGAAGACGAACGGTGTTGGAGAGGCGGAAACGGGAATGCAGCGCGTGCTGGTGATCGACGACGATGTGGAGCTTTGCGAACTCGTCTCCGAGTACTTGCTGCCCGAAGGCTTTTTGCTGGAAGCGGTCCACGATGGTGTCCAGGGCGTCTCCCGCGCGCTGAGCGGCGAGCACGACTTCGTGGTTTTGGATGTGATGCTGCCTGGCCTCGGGGGATTTGAGATCCTGCGGCGCATTCGCGCCGTTTCTGCGATCCCCGTGATTATGCTCACCGCGCGGGGCGATGAGATCGACCTGATCATGGGGCTGGAGATCGGCGCCGATGATTATCTTCCCAAGCCCTTTAATCCTCGGGAGCTGGTCGCCCGGACACGCGCGATCCAGCGGCGCGTCCAGGCTTTGCCTGCCGGGGAAGTGAGCCAGCGTCCGCTGCTCGCTGTGGATGACGTGGAGATGGATGTTCAGTCGATGACCGTCCGCCGTTTTGGCGCCGCGGTCGACCTGACGTCCGTGGAGTTTGGCGTGCTGGAGATCCTTCTGCAATCGGCCGGGTCCGTCGTGACGCGCGAGCATCTTGTCCGAAAAGCGCTGGGACGCCGCCTGCTGCCCTACGACCGGAGCATCGACATGCATGTCAGTAACCTTCGTCGGAAGCTGGGCGCCGCTCGGGACGGCTCCGAACGGATCAAGACGGTGCGCGGGGTGGGGTACTTCTATGCACGCGTCGTCGGCAATGGCGGCTAACTCATGCGCCTTTTCCTTAAGATCTTCCTGACGTTTTTGATCGCGATGGGGGCGGTGATCACGGTGACCCTCGCCGTGACGCCGACGCTCGGGCAGGGCTCAATGACCGCGCGCTGGCGCCGCCTGGAAAACGGCGCGCTGGGTGTTTACGCGCAGACGGCGGCGGAGATTTACGAGCGCGACGGCGCGGATGCGCTCGACGCCTATCTGATTCGCGTGAACGGGATCGCGAGTATCCACGCCTATTTGTTTGACCGCTCTGGGGAAGTCTCGCATCTGGCGGCGCCGGCCCATGCAGTCGAGCTCGCACGCAGTGGCGGCAGCTCCGGCGAAATCAAATTTCAGCTGCGCCCAACGGCGATGTGGACAGTGCGCCAGGTGGCGGGGCCGTCCGGTCACGAATATCTCCTGGTCAGCGAGATCAGCAAACTGCTGCCGGCGTTCTCTGTGTCTGCTACTCGCGTGCTCTCGGTCTGCGCGGTCGCGGCCTTGATCTGCTTCTGGTTGGCGCGCCATGTTTCTCGGCCGATTGTCCAGATGCGCGCGGCGGCGCTTCGCATTTCCGAAGGACATTTCTCCACGCGGGTCGGGAAATCCGTGGGGCGTCGCCGGGATGAGATCGGAGACTTAGGGCGCGACTTCGATCAGATGGCGGGCCGCTTGGAGACCCTGGTCGCCGCGCAGCAGCGCTTATTGGCCGACATTTCCCATGAGTTGCGTTCGCCCTTGACACGACTGAACGTCGCGCTCGCCCTCGCGCGCCGCGCCTCGGGCGACCCCGCGCAGCCGGCGCTGGACCGGATCGAGCGCGAAGCGGAGCGGCTAAACACTCTGATCGGCCAGCTTTCCATGCTGTCCCTGATGGAGAGCGGAATGATTGTGCGCCGCCGCGACTCAGTCGCCCTTGGGGATCTCGTGCGCGAAGTGGTCGATGACGCCGACTTCGAAGCGCGTTCCGTCCACTCCACGGTGCGTCTCGATGCGCCTCCAGACACATCGGACGCCTTCACTCTGACCGGCGACGCGGAGCTTCTGCGCAGCGCCATCGAAAACGTCATTCGAAACGCCGTCCGTTATACCCCTGAGAACGGCCAGGTTTCCGTCACGCTGACGCGTTCCCAAACGACCCCGCCCGAAGCCTTCATCCACGTGCGCGACCACGGCCCCGGCATCCCCGAACCCCTGCTGAAAGAAGTCTTCCAGCCGTTCTACCGCGTCGACCCATCCCGCGACCGCCAAAGCGGCGGCGTCGGCCTCGGCCTTGCGATCACCGAACACGCCGTCCATCTGCACGGCGGCCGCGTAGAGGCCGCCAATGCGTCAGACGGCGGACTGGAAGTCGCAATCTCGCTTCCACTGGCTGCCAGCTAGAGCAACTTTCTTCCTTTGGTTCCGGTCCTTCAGCCCCCACAGATTTAGGATGGCCCCTCCGCCCCAATTCTGGGGGACCGGAAAATGCCAATCTCCGAAATCGGGTCCCCCAGAATTGGGGCGGAGGGGCCTTCTTGCTCCGATTGGACGGAGGAGCCGAAAACCCGTCGGTCACTTTACTGCATCGTCTCCACTTCCGCGAGCGCCTTCTTCTGCACGGTTTCCGGCAGCGGGGCGTATACGAGCGGGGCGGCGTCCTTTTGGCCGTCGCTAAGCGCCCATTGCAGGAACTTCTTCACGTCCGGCTTGGCGTCCTTGTAGACCAGGATAAAGGTGAAGCCGGTGATCGGGTAACCCTTCGGGTCGGAAGTGTTGGTGATGACGGTCCGGAAGTCTTCGGGGATCGTCGCGCCGGCGGCGGCGGCCGTGGTGGATTCGACGGTGGGAGTGATAAACGCGCCCTTGGCGTTCTGCACATCAGCGAAGGCGATCTTGTTCTGGAGCGCGTACGCCAGCTCGATGTAGCCGATGGCGCCTTCGGTCTGCTGGACGAGAGCGCCGACGCCCGCGCTTCCCTTGCCCGCAAGTCCGCTCGGCCATGTCACGGATTTACCCGCGCCGGGCCCGGCCTTCCAGGTCGGGCTGACCTGACTGAGATAGGTGGTAAAGATATTCGTGGTGCCCGAGCCGTCCGCGCGGTGCGTGGGGGCGATCGCCAGGTCGGGGAAGGTCTTGCCGGGGTTCAGGGCCGTGATGCGCGCGTCGTTCCATTTGGCGATCTTGCCGAGGAAGATATCCGCGATGACGTCTCCCGTCAGGTGAATGCCGGTGGTGATTCCGGGGACATTATAGGCGATGGCGACCGCGCCGGCGACAGTCGGGACATGCAGGATGCCCGGCGCCTTCGCCATTTCCTCATCGTTCATCGGCGCGTCGGATGCTCCGAAGTCCACGGACTTCGCCGTGATCCCCTTGATGCCGCCGCCCGAGCCGATCGCCTGATAGTTGACCTGCACGCCGTTTTTGGATTGATACTCCTGGAACCACTTCTGGTACAGCGGCGCTGGGAACGTCGCGCCCGCTCCGTTCAGAGCCGTTGCGGAAGCCGTGCTGGCGGTCTGTGCGCCCGGTTCGCTCTTCTGACCGCTGTCGCCGCATCCCGCGCTCAGCAGTCCGAAGGCGATTGCGGCTGCCGGAACCGCCCAAATTGTTTTCTTATTTCGTAATATTGTATTGTTCAACTTATATTTTCTCCCGATGAAAGAAGCGACGTCTCGCCGCTCATTCACATCATACCCGTATGGAGCGCAAATCCATAAGCATATGGGTTTGACCCCAAGAAATAAGTTATGTTCTAAAATTGGAATATTGTAAAAAAGAGGTCTGCGGCGAAACGCCGCAGACCTGAAGCCAGTTGCAGTGCACCCCTCGCCGAACGCAATAAAATCCCTGTCATGAGGTATGAAATGCGATTGTTGCGAAAGTAAACTTTCTGCAATGACAATCGGTTACATATAACATGATTCCGGCTCATCACGGTTAGAGAACGAAACACGCGCTTCTATTATACATGGGAAGCGTCACTTTTCGCCATGTGTCTGGATCGGTCTTGAAAACGGCCGGTAGAATCAAAAAACAATAATTAAATCGCACAAATATATTACGTTTGCTTGGTGTTTTTGAGCATTCTTGATGTATGATAGAGAGTGGGGCGCCTGCCGCCTGCCTGCTTGCTAACGATATCGGAGAAAGACCTTATGTGGCCATTTACTAAGAACAGCGCCCAGACGTTCGCGCCGACCGCCGCCGATGGACCGTGGGAAGTGAAAAAGTACAATGACGCCGGCTCCATGCTTGTTGTTCGAGTCAATATGGGGCTGAAGAAGAATGGCGGACAGCTTGGATTTCACTACCACGTCGGTGTGGTCGTGCCGTTTCGCTCTCCGACTTCGAACGGACTGCCCAGTCGCCTGGAAACAATCGAACTGGACGCGATCGAGCACCTGCTGCGCGAGCGGTTCGAGGGCGGCGGCTCCGCCATGCTCGCCCTGGCGATCACGACGGCCGGACGCCGTGAGTTCATCTTCTACGCCTCTCAAGACGAGCCTGCGAAAAAGATCTTCCCCTCGATCCAAAAAGAAATCGGGTCCCACCAGATCCAGATCCTGACCTGTCCGGACAAAGCCTGGGAAATCTATCGCCGCTTCGCCGTTTAATACGACTTACGGAGCGACTGGAAGCACTGACCCAGTCGCTCCTCAATCTCCCGCACGAGTTCCAGATCGCCGATGTCTCGGTCGACGTGGTTGTAAACGCCATCGCTGCCAACTTCCAGAACGAGCCACTCCCCCGATGGTCTGGCAATCAGATCCACACACCCAAACGAATCGAGCAGCCCTGTCGCTTTCAGAGCGAGCCGCGCTTGAGTTTGGGCTTCGATGGGCGCCGATCCGTACGAAACGTAGCGAGCCCCTCGTGCATGAGAAACCCAGGGGGATGCTGCTGTGTCTTCCGGAAACTTGCGCGCGAGCCAGCCGAATATTTCACCCTCACACCCGAATATCCGATACACCTCCGGTGACGTCATCGGAATAAATTCCTGAACGACATAAGGACGAGGCCAATCCGCCGGAATGGCCGCCGCCGTTTCGATCACCCGATGTCCCGAGCCGCCACATCCGATCGGCCACTTTAAGCACCACTTGCATTGACCATTTTCACGAACGATGTCCATCACTTCGGCTGCGTCCTCGGCCAGTATAGTGGCGGGAGTTGCAACGCCATGCTCCTGAAATGCAGTCGCCAGCAGACGTTTGTCGGAAGCGAGTAAGAGGGAGGCGAGTGGAATAAAGCTCTGCGCGAACTCCGGCAGCCCCTCGTCCTCTAAGCTCAAGACATAGTTGAATTCGCGTGGCTTGGTGATAATCTCCGCGCCAAGTATCCGTGAAAGCCTCTGTGCATGTTCTTCGAATGCCCACGCGCCATCACCGGCGTTGAGTATTCCGTACGACCTCTCCATGAGTAACCGCAATTCTATCGCCTGCCGAATAGATGGTTGATCAAAGACTTCGATTGTGCGTCGCGAGCGTGCTTTTGTGCTTCGGCAAGCAAGTCGCTTCTGTCTTCCGGCGACTTGTGAATAATTTCGTGTGACAAGTCGATACAGCCGATGCAGACAGCACCATGGACGCCCAGAATCAGTCCCTCCACGTTCTCGCGAGTCCTGCCGCAAAGGCAGCATCGATCGCGTAGATATTCTTCCGTGCTCTGAACTCTTGTTCTTGCCATATCACTCCTCTGCTGTCTTAAGCGCGCGCGTCGGATTCGCGGGCGACGGGGAAGCCGATGTCGTCCAAGGTTTCGGCGAGTTTTGCGCCGTTCGTTTGTTCGGCGTCAAAGCCGACGACGACTGACTTGCGCTCGATGTTGACATCCACTGTCTCCACGCCGGGAGATTGGCCGAGCGCCTTCTTGATACTGTTCGCGCAGCCGTCACATTCGATGTCGGGCGCGATAAATGTCATCTCCATGGTTGTTATTCCCTCTCCCTCTGATACCGCCGTTATTTGAGAAACCGTTCCAGCGACACGCGCACTTCGTCCAAAAGTTCTGCTTGGGTCATTTGTTTAGCGCAGGCGTGCTCGGTTTCCGTGCCGTGGCCCACGACGCAGCTTTCCAGGTGACTGGTGAGCATCGCCACACCAACGGCGTCGAGAGCGGATCGGATTGCGGCCACTTGAGTAAGGATATCGACGCAGTACCGATCTTCCTCTACCATGCGCTGTACGCCGGTGACCTGTCCTGAGATACGCTTCAGACGGTTCTGAATCTTTTGACGCGCTTCCTGCTGCAATTTTGGGGTTCTCCTCTCCAGTGATTATACCCAGAGGGGGTATTGGATTTCAACGCAAAAAAACTCCCTTACGATCTTTTGTAGAGATCGTAAGGGAGTTTTCGCCGTTATTGAGTTGTCGAGCAAATACTTTAGATCGAGAACGGCTTACCAGGTGGGCTTGCCGGTCTTGTCATCGGTGCGATCGCCGGTAATGGCGTCGGCCGCCTTCTCAGTGATGCCGCGCGTGTCCGGGGTGCCGTCCGCGTCCACACCGCCGGTCTGGATGCCGGGAACGCCGTTGCCGGGCGTGTTATAGACGCCGACGCGGTTTCCGCTGGTCAGGTTTGGGTCGATCGCATCGACATCGTCGTTCAGTGGGTCGTTCAGATCACTGGTCGCGCCATCACCGAGGCCGGTGACGGTGTTGTCGTTATCGTAACGATCCACGGCCGCAACTCCTGCGCCGCTGGCGATGCCGCCTGCGACAGCGCCGATAATCGCGCCGACCGGGCCGCCAGCAAGGCCGCCGACGATCGCGCCGCCGACCGCGCCCAGACCCGCGCCCTTTTCGGCGTCGTGGGTCGGGCTATCGTCGATCCCGTGCTGTACATTATCATCCTTGATTTCGTCGTATGCCATTGTCGTTTCCTCCAGCAAAGTAGTGTCTTACAAAAGGCATTTACCCGGTGTAGCAGACGGCGAAACATTCGGATGAGAGAGATTTAATCTCGGCGCCATGCGGGGCGCGACGATGGTGAGCTCGCGGGCCGGTCACCGCGCGGTGAACTTCCGGCGCGGCCGCCGTTCGACCCCTGAGACTGCGGACGGTCGCCGCGCGGTCCCTGCATCGGCGGCCGGCCGCCGGGTCCGCCCTGACGTGGGCCTGCGGAGTTCTGGCGCGGCTGCGGACGAGGCGGGCGGGGCGGCCGCGTGTCGGCGTTCTCGATCGCCGTCACCGACGCGGGCTTGGGAATGAAGCCCGTCGCCTGCTGACGCGGAATATTCTTCTTCATCTTGCGCTCGATGTCGATCAGATAATTCTCTTCGTCGCGGCTGACCAGCGAAAGCGCCTCGCCCGGGCTGCCGGCGCGGCCGGTGCGTCCGATGCGGTGGATGTAATCCTCCGGGACGTTCGGCAGCTCATAATTGATCACGTGCGGCAATTGGTCGATATCGATGCCGCGCGCCGCGATGTCCGTGGCGACAAGAATCCGGGTCGTGCTGGCCTTGAACTCTGCGAGCGCCTTGGTGCGCTGCGGCTGGCTCTTGTTGCCGTGGATCGCGAGGGCGCTGATGCCGCTCTTCACGAGCTGCTTGGCGAGGCGGTCCGCGCCGTGCTTGGTGCGGGTGAAGACGAGCGCCTGGCCGATCTTCTTCTCGATGAGCAAGTACTCCAGCAGGTCTCGCTTGTTCTCCTGGGCGACAAAGTACGCCCAGTGCGCCACCAGCTCGCTCTCGGCGTTCTGGCGAGCGACCTCGACCAGCGTCGGCGAGTTCAGCAGGCCGTTCGCCAGCTGCTTGATCTCATCCGAGAATGTCGCGGAGAAGAGCAAGTTCTGGCGCTTTGCGGGAAGCAGGGCGAGGATCTTTTTGATGTCCCGGATAAAGCCCATATCGAGCATTCGGTCGGCCTCGTCCAATACGAGCACTTCGACCTGGGTCAGATCGACCGTGCCCTGCTGGATATGATCGAGCAGGCGCCCCGGCGTCGCCACCAGGATATCGATCCCGTTGCGCAGCGCCGCGATCTGCGGGTTGATATTGACCCCGCCGAAGACGACGGCCGACGACAAGTTCAAATGCTTGCCGTAAGTCGTGACGCTTTCTTCGACCTGCGCCGCGAGCTCGCGCGTCGGCGTGACGATCAGGGCGCGTACAGGATGGTGATGACCACGGCTCGCCCGCTGCGGCGTGAGGCTCAATCGGTGGAGCAGGGGAAGGGTAAAGCCCGCCGTCTTGCCCGTGCCGGTCTGCGCGGCGGCGAGCACATCGCGGCCCTCCATGATGACGGGAATGGCTTTGGCCTGAATGGGAGTGGGCGTCTCGTAACCCGAATCTGAGAGAGCGCGAAGGATCTCGGGACGAAGCCCAAGGGATGTGAAAGACATGCGAACGAATCTCCTGAAACCGGCCTGCGTCCGCGTTGCCGCGGATTCCGGTTCAGGCGAAGGTCGTGGGGTGCAGTTTGTCGAGGCGATTGAAAAGAAAACCAAGAACGGGGCGCTAACGCAAACCGGCGTGCGAGACAGCGCAATGATGCACATTGTGTCAAAAGCGACACACAGATGATACCACAGTTTGTACGAAAAGTTCTACGCCAAGCTTGCCGCCATCGCATTGAGCCAGTATCGGCGCATGCGCAGGAAGCGGCTGCCGTCTTCGGTTTCGTTGACGACCCGGTTCGTGAGCAGGACGAGCGAGACATCGTACTCTGGATCGATGAGCAGCAGCGTTCCCGTAAATCCCGAGTGCCCAAAAGATCGGTCGGAGAATAAGTCGCCTTTGGGGAGGAAGTCGTTGCCGGCGCAGAACCAGCCGTAGGACTGGCCGCCCATCGTGCGCGGAATCTGGCTGACCGCCATGCGCGCTGTCGACGCCCGCGAGAGCAGCGGCGGGCCGCCGCCCCGGATCGCCTCGGCGTATTTGATTAAATCGTCGGTCGTCCCGAACAGTCCCGCATGGCCGCTGACGCCGCCCATGTCGCGGGACCGGGGATCGTGAACGGTTCCCGCAGTGTCCCTGCCCGTCTGCGCAATTCGGGGCCGCACGGCCGAGTCCGGCAGATAGCCCGTATTCGTCATTCCGAGCCGTTCGGCGACCCCCTGACGAAACAGCGCCGCTTGATCCATCCCCGAAACACGTCTCAGGATCTCGCCGAGCAGGATATAGCCAGTATCTGAGTAGGTATATCCCACGCCGGGAGAGCGCAGCAGCGGCGTGCTGAGCACCGCTTGGAGCCATTCTTTACGGTCCGCGCCCGCGCCGTCCTTCGGCCATTTTGGGATCGGCGGCAGCCCCGATGTATGCGTGAGCAGATGATGGATTTCCACATCCGTCAAATGCGGCAGCGCCCCGTATTCTTCTTCGAAAAACTTGCGGACCGGCTGGAGAAGATGCAGACGTCCCTGCTCCACCATCTGAAGAACGCCTGTCGCGGTGGCGACCGGCTTGGTCAGCGACGCCAGATCGAACACCGTTTCCATCGTCGCCGCCCCAAACGCCCGCCGCGCTGCGACGGCGCCCCGCACGGACAGCGCATAGGCGGCGTGAGTGAAGAGGCCATCGGCGTAGGCGCGCTGGAGGATCTGGTCCGCGAGATCGATTTGCGGGCGGGAGATGGGGGCGTGGGACATCGGGTCCTACGCCTCCACCGGCGCCAGCTTATTCAAGATCACTTCGCATGGGGCGCGGTCCAGTACGTTGCGCGTGATGCGCTCCATCGTCTGGCCGTCGTACTCCGCCGAAGGCGCGTAGGTGAGGATCAAAATATTCGCGCCGAGTTTCTCGGCCTGCAAAATGATCTCCTCGCCGATATCGCGAGCGCGGGTGACATGGGTGACGGGCGTGAGGCCGGCCCGGCGCACGATGGCTTCGGCTTCACCGACGACGCGGGCGGCGATGGCTTCTTCTTCCGGCAGCGGCGCGTTGAGCGGCAGCGCGCGCGGAATCTCCAGAATATAGAGCAGGTGGACGTGCGCTTTGGGGCCTTCGGCTTTTGCGAGACGGCAGGAAAGCGGCAGCATCGCTTCCGGCGACGCCGTCCCCAGCAGCGGCAGCAAAATGTTCGCGGCTTGATGGTTCGCGCCAGGGATTTTGCCCGGCGCGGTCAGTTTGAGCGAGGTGCGCGCGTCTTCCAGGTTCGCGGCGATGGGAAGGCGTGAGCGGACGCCAGGGATCGCCTTGATCGTTTGGATGATTTCTTCGGACAGGCCGCTGACGACGATCCGCGCATGGTAACGCTCGATGTAGTTCATCGCGTCCCGAAACGTCTTTGCGCCTTCGGGCGAGCAGCAGGTCAGCCCGCTGCCGTCGATGATGATCCCCTGGACGTGGTTGCGCAGCAGCAGGTTGGCCGCCGCCTGAATGGTCAGCCAGAGGTTGCGCGTCAGAGCGCCCTCCAGCATCACAACGTCGTCGCGCGCTTCAATGATCATGGTCGTTTCCTTCACCCTCGGACGCGAGGCGCCGCACCGCATCCGCCATTTCCGAGACGTCGAAGATGGTGATGTCGGCGGTTTGCGCCGGATCGTCCGGGTTATACAATCCATAGTGTACCCCGCGATGGAAACGGATCGTCTTCATCCCCATCGCCTTGGCCGGCGCAACATCATTATCGGCTCGATCACCCACATAAATCACTTCCGAAGCCGCCACGCCCGCCTGGTCCAGACCGTATTGAAAGATCGCCGGATCGGGTTTATAAAGTCCGACAATTTCGCTGATCACGATCACGTCGAATAAGTGCGCGATCCCGTAATCCGAGAACGATCCCAGGACGGCTGTTTGCTGATTGGCGATGACTCCAAGTCGGAAGTCCTGGCTCAGGTCCTCCAGCACGGGCGTCACCCCATCGAGCAGCAGGCCATACTGGCGCGGCGCGCGCATTTGCAGATACTGCTCCTCGGACTCTTTCCAGACCCGCACGGCCTCATCGGGAGTATCGCAGTACGCGGCGACCGCTCCGCGCATCGCCTTGGCCGGGTTCGGCCCGGCGGTCGCGAGCGCGATTCGCGTCGCATTCCAGTCGTCCCAGAGAACATCCTTGCCGTGTTTGCGAAGCGTTGCGAGAAGCGTATGAAAGAACCACCGGTGCTGCATGTCCTCGTCGAACAAAACATCGCCAATGTCGAAGAACACCATCTTGATCATGGAAAGCCATTCGATGCCGGGGGAACGTTCTCCTCTTTCCCTACGTCTGTGTTACTTGAAGGCGCCTGAGACGGAATGACTCTATGCGAGTGGAGGGAATATTTCATGATGCTATGGAAAGCTCAAACACATTTTATCTTGTCTGTCGCCGCGTCGCTGACCCTGTCGGCTGTCCACGCCGGAGCCGCCGTGAATGCGCCAAAAGGAAAATCAATGACCCAGGTCGTGACAGCGGCGAACGCCTTTGGGATCGATTTGCTTGGCAAGCTGGCCAAAGGCAAGCCGGACGGCAACTGTTTTCTCTCGCCGTATAGCATCCAGCAGGCGCTGCTGCTTGCGGACAACGGCGCCGCCGGCGTCACAAAATCCGAGATCGGAGCCGTGCTGCATCTGGGCGCGACGCCGCTTTCTGAGGTGAACACCCAATCGAACGCGCTGCGTGGATCGCTGCACGCCGCCGACCCTCAAGTCAAGATTTCCGTGGCCAACGCGATTTGGGCCGACCAATCCTTCCAATTCAACCCCAGCTACGAAGAAACGTGCCGTAAGTTCTACGCCGCGCAGGCGCAAACCGTCGCGCTGCATCAGACGTCTGGGGCGAATACGATCAACGCCTGGGTTGCGCAAAAGACGGAGGGCAAGATCAAGCAGATCGTGAGCCCTGCGGCTTTAAGGCTCGCGAAGGCTGTTCTGACCAACGCCGTTTACTTCCACGGCTCCTGGACAACTCCCTTCAAGGCGCACGACACGCGCCCGCAGCCATTCCACCTCACGCCGCAAACGACCGCGCAAGTCCCAACGATGTCGCGAACAGGCGCGATTGACTACGCCAAAACCACGAACTGGGAAGCGGTCGCGCTTCCCTATGGCGGCGGCCGTCTGCGCATGATCGCCATTCTTCCCTCCGAAGACAACAGCCTCAATGCATTTCTCGGCTCTCTCACTGCCGGCGAATGGTCCGCGATAACTCAGCAGCTCAAGCCCACGCGTCTGTCTCTGTTCCTGCCTAAGGTCCATGTCGATTACGCGGCCAGTCTGAAGCCTGCCCTATCCAGCCTCGGAATGAAAACCGCATTTCTCGACAGTGCGGACTTCACCCCCATGGGGGGGCGCAATGACATTAAAATTTTCGATGTCCTGCACAAGACGACCTTGGACATTGACGAAGAAGGCACAACCGCCGCCGCCGCCACGGCGGTCATCATGCAGCCAAAAGCGATGATGGCGCCCCCGTCGCTGACCGTCCGCATTGACCGCCCATTCTATTGCGCCATCCAGGATATGCAATCCGGAGCTGTGCTGTTTGCCGGAGCAATTCACAATCCAGGGTAATTATGAGACTGCGCGGGCGACCAATCAAAGTACAAAGTACAAAGTACAAAGGAGAATGAGGGAATGAACGTCAATGCAAGCGGCCGAACCGCTCTCGCTGCCTCCGCGCTGTGGGTGCTGATATCCGTTGCCGCCGGCGCGGCGCCGTCGAGTCATAGCCATGTGTCGAAGGATAATATTGCCGCCGCATCCAACGCTTTTGGGATCGATTTGCTCGGAAAGCTGGTGAAAGCCAATCCCGACGGCAACTGCTTTATCTCGCCTTACAGTGTCCAGGAAGCACTGCTGCTGACCGACAACGGCGTGAGTGGCGCATCAAAGACACAGATCGCATCGGTTCTGCATCTCAGCCGCGCGCCGCTCTCGGGCATCAACGCGCAAGCCAAAGCCCAGCGCGCATCGCTCGTTGTCGCCGATCCCAAGGTGAAGATCGCTGTCGCCAACGCCCTCTGGGCCAGTACGTCCACAAAGTTCAACGCCACCTATCAAGAAACGTGCCGGTATTTCTACAATGCGCCGGCGCGCACGGTGGCGCTGACCACACCCGCCGGCGCGGCCGCGATCAACTCCTGGGTGGCCAGCAAGACCCAGGGACATATCAAGACCATCGTTCCTAAAACAGGACTTCCGAGGGCGACGAGCGCCGTCTTGACCAACGCGGTCTACTTCCATGGCGCGTGGACCACGCCGTTCCCACACAACGACACGTATCCGCAGGACTTCCATCTCACGTCCACGAAAACCAAAAAAGTCCCCACAATGTCGCGTAAAGGCGGCGTCGATTATGTGAAGACCAGCAGTTACGAAGCCGTCGCTCTTCCCTATGGCGGCGGACGCCTGCGCATGATCGTGGTGCTTCCCTCGCAAAACAGCAGCGTGAACGCGTACTTGAAGTCGCTTACCGCCGTCCAATGGTCCGCGCTCTCCAGCCAGCTCAAGCCAACCCAAATGCTTCTCTTTATGCCCCGCGTCCATACGAACTATAGCGCCAGCCTTAAGCCCGCGCTTGTCGATCTAGGAATGCACGCTCCATTCACCGCCAGCAATGACTTCCTGCTGATGGGAATGCCACAGAAATCCTATATCTCCGACGTTCTCCACAAGACCACGCTGGACATCGACGAAGACGGAACCACCGCATCCGCCGCCACCGCCATCGTGATCGCGTCGCTCTCGATCCACATGCCGCCCCCGGTCGTCGTCCGCATCGACCGACCGTTCTATTGCGCCATTCAAGACAAGCAAACGGGATTAGTGCTCTTCGCCGGCGCGATCCGCAACCCGGGGTAGAAATCATGTGCAATCCGGAGTTGAGAAAAGACGCAGTCACACCCTTACTCCTCATTTCCAGCCGGAGGTCCCCAATCCGTTTCAGGATGCCGGTTCTCTGGCGTTGCTCCGTTGAGTAGGTCATTAAGATTGACGTTTTCGCCCTTGCGTGATTGGAGCCGAGCGATTTCCTTTTCGAAGTCGCTTTCGAATTCATGATCTTGACGAACGCGAAATGCCTCATAGTGGTCTTCGGCAAGCTGCTTGGCGACTTCGTGCGACACCGAACCGGCGTTGGCGAGAATGTCGTATTCGTTGAAATTGAGAAAGGCGTCCAGTCGATTGATCCAGTCCGCCATCTTCATCGGAATTTGGCGGGCCGCCTGGTTTTCGGCGTAAAGCAAATACTGCTCGACGACCCGGTCCAGTTCCTTGATCTCCCTCTCGATCAAGTAGTTCTTTGCCGTCACCACATCCGACTTCAAAATCTTCCCACCCGGCGAATTCTTCCAATGTGTCAGCCCCATCGCTGGTTTTTCCGAATCCGCTCGTGATGCAATAATCTCAGCGGCGGTCATCCCGCTCACCGCCCAGTGCAGTTTGTTCTGAACGATCTTAAAGAACGTCTTGGTCGCTTCCGAGTTCGGATCGTAATCAATACTCGCCTGCTCAAAGATATCCGTGATCTTCAGATAAAAGCGCCGCTCGCTGGCCCGGATCTCACGAATTCGCTCGACTAACTCTTCGAAATAATCCTTGCCAAACCGTTTATTGAGCTTCAGTCGGTCGTCGTCCAGCACAAAGCCTTTGACGATAAACTCCTTAAGCGTTTTCGTTGCCCAAATCCGAAACTGTGTCGCTTGTTTCGAGTTGACACGGTAGCCAACCGCGATAATTGCATCCAAGTTATAACAATTGGTGAGGTAGCTTTTGCCATCGGCGGCAGTTATTCGAAATTTTCTAATAGCTGCGTTTTCATCCAATTCACCAGACGCAAAGATCTCCTTCAAGTGATAATTGATCGTGGGGATCTCAACCCCAAACAATTCTGACAATCGCTTCTGCGAGAGCCAGAACGTCTCGTCCTCAAACAAAACTTCGACTTTCGTCAGCCCCAACGGCGAGCTGTAAAAGATGATGTCGCCTTCATTCGGCTGTCGAGTATCGCTCATGTCATTTCTCCTTATATTGGGATACTCGCAGCCGCTCGCTCAATCCGGAAAGCCGTTGGGTAATTAATTTACGATATTATTTGCGGAGCGCTAATATATCGGCGGGGGCGGCCACACGTTCGATGGAACTGTTATGTGGCGCTGAACGCAGGAGATCAAATCGCCGATGGTTTGAATGTCGAAGGCTTCTGTGTCTGGAATGGAGATGGCGAACTCCTCTTCGCACGTCATGATGATTTCGGCGAGGTCTAGAGAATCGTCCAAATCCTTGAAGAAATTGGTGTTTGTTCCGAGGCTGCTGATCGGGACTTCGTGTTGCTCTGCGACGATTTGACGTATCCGTTCCGCGAGCATGGTTAATCTCCTGCATCGGAGACAAACCGAGCATCTCGCGCCTCGCGGCCTAACCCCGTGACGATGGGAACCACGACCAGGGCGACTGTCACGACCATGGCCATCGCCATTCCGTAATTGTCGCCGTGGCGCTCAGCCACCGTCGTTTGCAGAGGGCCGTTGACGGAGGCGATCAAGTTGCCGAGTTGATAGGCGAGGCCCGGCAATGTTCCACGGAGGGCGGCGGGCGCGAGTTCCGTCAAGTGCGCCGGGATGATCCCCCAGGCGCCCTGAATACAGAACTGGATTAAGAAAGAGCCGACCGTGAGCAGCGCCAGGCTGTGCGAGAAGGCCCAGAGTGGGATAACCGGCAGTGCGCATACACAGGCAATGATGATGGCTTTGCGCCGTCCGATCCGCTGAGAAAGCGTTCCAAAGAAGATGCCGCCGCAGAGCGCGCCGATATTGTAGATGATGGCGATGTTGCTGACAGTCGCCGGCGCCAGCTTGTGCTGCACCTGCAAAAACGTAGGATAGAGATCCTGCGTGCCATGCGAGAGGAAGTTGAATCCCGTCATGAGTAATATGAGGTAAAGAAACAGCTTCCCATGCTTGCGGACTGTCTCTGAGATGGGGATGCGCTCACGCTTCGTCTGCTCCGCCTGCCAGGCGGGCGACTCTTTGACCTTCGCCCGAATAAACAACGAGAGCAGCGCCGGCAGAACGCCGATAAAGAACATCCAGCGCCAGCCCAGATTGGGCGCGACAAACCGATAGACAACAGCCGCGAGCAAATACCCAACGACGTATCCCTCCTGCAAAATGCCCGACAGCATCCCACGCGCCTTCGTCGGGATCGTCTCCATTGCCAGCGAAGCCCCCAGGCCCCATTCCCCGCCCATCGCGATCCCGAACAATGCTCTGAGGATGAGAAACGTCGTCAGATTCGGCGCCAAGCCCGAGAGCAGTTCTAAAATGGAGAACAGAATGATGTCGATCATCAATGGGAGACGCCGCCCATAGCGCTCCGCCGCGAGGCCGAACAGAAACGCGCCAAGCGGTCGCATGGCCAGCGTCAGCATGATCGAGACGGCGACATGCGTTTTGTCGGTGTGGAAGGTCTTGGCGACATCCTTGAGGACGAACACTAAGACGAAGAAGTCGAACGCGTCCAGAGTCCAGCCCAGAAAGCTCGCCAGAAACGTATTGCGCTGATCGGGCGTCAGCGCCCGAAGCTGTGTCGTCATTGTCACTGCGTTCTTCTCCTGCCGAATAACTCGCGTCAGTCCTTGGGGCTCATGCCGGATTGTGGGACCATTATACAAACAGCAGAGTGTTAAGTCAATCTCGGCAAGAAGAAGAATGTGAGTTAAGTGGAGCCAAATGCGCTGTCTGGCGCCAAAGTGCTTGACAGTCTCTCATTCGTGTGTATAATGGGTCCATTGCAAGACAGTAGTTTTTTCGGTCAGAAAGAGAAACCGCATTCCATGAACATGATTACGAAGACGCTGACTGTTTCCATCGGTTTGGTTTTGCTTGCGGCGGCGGCGTCACAAGCCCGAAAACAGCATACGGATTATGTAAATCCTCTGCTGGGCACGGCGACGCTCTGGGATAAAGAAGACATTGGCTATACTCCCACGCACAGGACCTGGGGCGCGGAGGTGTTCCCTGGGGCGTCCCTTCCCAACGCGATGGTGCAACTGACGCCGGTCACGAAGTTTCATAGCGGTTCTGGTTACCAGTACGAAGACAGCGTCATTCAAGGCTTTGCGCATACCAGCAAGGGACATTGGAACCTTTGCAATATTCCGTTATTGCCAGCTACCGGAACTATCGATCCGAAAGATTATAGTTCTGGGTTCAGCCACAAAAACGAGTCCGCTCATCCGGGCTACTATCAGGTTTACCTTGACCGATACGGCGTCAATGCCGAATTGACCTCCACACTCCGGTGTGCATTTCACAAGTACACGTTCCAAAACCCAAAGGATGAGAAGCTGATCGCGGACCTCGCGACTTCCAACGAGCGTGTTCGGAACAAGGGAATTCATCAGGAGAGTGAAAATGTCTTTTCTGGGTTTCAGCAAACGGGCGAGACAATGTACTTTTACGCCGTTTCCAACCACAAAATCAAAGGCATCGAGACGCTGACATCTCCAGAAAAAGAGGTTTCCGTCGTCAATTTCGCTGACGCTCCGGGCGCGCTGGAACTGCAGATCGGCTTTTCGTTCGTTAGCGTTGACAATGCGAAGGAAAACCTCCGCAAAGAAATGCAGGGGAAGCGATTTTCGCAGGTCAGAAACGAGGCGACGAAAACCTGGGAGGCGTTGCTGTCCAAGATCAGCGTGTCCGGCGGCACGGAGCGTCAGCGGGGGATCTTCTATTCCTGCCTGTACCGCTCGTTCCTCTGGCCCGCCCTGCGCAGCGATGCGAATGGGGATTTTGTCGATCGAAGCGGAAAAGTCGTCAACAAGGGGTTTCGCTACTATACGGACCCGTCCCTCTGGGATGACTATCGCAACAAGCTGGTGCTGCTGGGAATGCTGTCCCCGACGGTGAGTGTGGATGTGATCAAGTCGCTGATCGATAAGGGAGAAAACACCGGGTTTATCCCCACGTTTTTCCATGGCGATCATGCGGCTCCGTATATTGCGGGAACGTATTTGCGAGGAATCCGGGGCTACGATGTCCAGGCTGCCTATCGACTGCTCTTAAGAAACGCAACCGTGGAAGGCGGTCCCAGGCCATATATCACGGAATACGCGTCCAAGGGCTGGATCTCCGAACCAGATCTGGAGCACCCCGTTGTCGCCACAAAAGCCAAGGCCGCAGTGACAAAAACACTGGAGTACGCCTATGACGATTACGCCGTGGCGCTGCTGGCCAAAGAACAGAATGACACGGACAACTACGCCATGCTCATGAAGAGAACGAGTAATTACAAAAACATGTTCGACCCATCCACCGGCTTCATGCGAGGACGTCTGGAGAACGGGGATTGGGTGAAGAACTTTGATCCGGAATATCCTTACTACGAATACATGTACCGTGAAGCGAACGCCTGGCAAGGCTCGTTTTTCGCCCCGCACGATGTCAATGGACTGGTCGGTCTTTTTCCAAGCAAAGAAGACTTCGGAAAGAAGCTAGATCAACTCTTCACGACGCCCTATACGGGGCCGGAAGCCGACAACCTTTCCGGTTTCATTGGACAGTACTGCCATGGCAACCAGCCGGATCACAGCGTTCCATTTTTGTATTGCTTCGTGGGCGAGCAGAGCAAGTCTCAGGACATCTTGAATAGAATCATGGATCGATTCTACGACATGGGCAAAGACAAACTGGCTTACGCCGGAATGGACGACGCGGGCGAAATGTCGTCCTGGTACGTGTTCAACGCCATCGGGATCTATCCGTTTTCGCCGGCCGATCCGAATTATATCGTCTCCGTCCCGTTATTCGACAAAATCGATGTCAAGATGGGAGACAAGGGCGGCTTCACAATTGTCAAAAAGAACTCAGGGAGTGAGATTTCTGAGATTAGGTACGACAATCGAAAGATCGATGGGTACTTCGTTTCTCATCAAGAATTGGTGCGGGGGAAGAAGTTGGTTATTGCTACCCAATAGCCGTGCATATTCGCGCCAAAGAAATCCCACAAGTGGAAGCTTGTGGGCTAGGCTTGGGCAAAACCAGCTGAAGCAGGTTAGGATTAGGATAAAGAGAGCGGCTGCGTAGCCCAAGAGTCTGCTTTAGCTGACTTTGCCTCAGCCTAGCCCACAAGCTTCCACTTGTGGTGCTTCTTCGGGCGCAACAATTTCAAGATCGCGGAGTAACGATTGCTTGCGATGGTGCTCCTCCTGTCGATCGATGTATCGACGAACGCTTTCCACCGAATTCCGATGGATTGTGAAAACCCCGTAGCCTTTTTGCCACTCAAAGTTCTTGCCAGGGATGGCTTCGTGGGACATGAAATGCGATGTGGCCCCTTTGACGCGCCGAGCGATTTCCGCAATTGTGACGGTTGTTGGTAAACTCACCAACAAATGCACATGATCTTCAACGCCCCCTACGGCCAACGGATCGACGCCAATGGTCGTGCATTGCCGCCTTATCACTTCGTAAAGCCGTCTGCGAACATCCGGCAGAAGAACTGGCTCTCGCCCTTTTGTCGCCCACACCAAATGGACATAAACCTCACCATATACTCGACTCACATCGCCCTCCCGCATCCATAATTCCACAGCCTGCTTCAGCTGGCTTCGCCTCAGCATAGCCCACAAGCTTCCACTTGTGGGATTGATTGGCGCGAATTATACGGGCACTCGCAAGCGAACGCAATATCCGGAAAACCTATTTCTCAGCGCATTATTCTACCCAAACCGCCCTCTCATCCCCCAGCATGCTCTTCAAATACTCCACCATATGCTCATCCGGCGAAACCTTCAGATTGGGAAGGAAGCACTGAACGCTGCCGGGGCCGTCGGCGATGTGCAGCAGGAGTTTTGTGGGGCCGGCGTAGCGGCTGAGGAATTGCTGCAGGGTCGGCATGCGTCCCTTCATCCGGTCGTCGAGGCGGATGTGCAGGCAGGAGATTTCCTGGTGGCCGTTGCCGTAATGCGCCTGGCGTTCGGCGGAGCCGAGGAGCATGTCGGCGCTGGCGATGGGCTGGACGCCGTCGGCGCTGATTTCGACGCTGGCGGCGCTGACGCCGCCGTCTTCGTCGGTTTGTTTGTTGATCCGGTCGCGGTGGGACGTCTTGCCCTTGACGACGACGACGCTGTCCTTTTGCGGCGTCTCCATCTTGGCGGCGGCGCGCGGGAAGATGGTGACGCTGATCGTGCCGGTGCGGTCTTCCAGAGTCAGGAAGTACATCAGCTCGTTCTTGGCCTTGGTGTAGTAATTGCGGATATTCGTCAGAACGCCGCCGATGACGACTTCTTCTTTGTCGCCCAAGTAACGGCATTCGTCGATGGTGTGCGTCGCGATCTCTTTAAGTTTCTCGACGAATTGATCCAGCGGGTGCTCGCTGAGGTAGAAGCCGAGCAGTTCTTTCTCCATCGCCATCGTCTCGGCGGAGGGGAGCGGCGGGACATCGGGGAGCGGCGGGATGATGCGCTCCAGGGCGGGCGTGTCGGGATCGTCGCCGAACATGGAGACCTGGCCGCTCTTGCGGTCGCGCGCGGCCGTGGCGGCGCTGTTTAATGCGCCTTCGAGGCCGGCGAGCAGGCGCGCGCGGTCCGGGTGGAGGCTGGCGAGAGCGCCGGCTTTGATCAGGGTTTCGATGGCGCCCTTGCCGGTGAGGCCGAAGTCGTAAACTCGGTCGCAAAAGTCGTGCAGTGAGAGGAAGTCGCCGCCCTTTTTGCGCGCGGCGAGAATGGCTTCGATGGGCGACTTGCCGACGTTTTTGATCGCGAGCAGGCCGAAGCGCACGCAGCCCTCTTCGACGGTGAAGTCGGCGGAGCTGTAATTGACGTCCGGCGGGCGCACTTCGATCTTCGTACGGCGGGCGTCGTCGAGGAAGTTGACGAGCTTTTCGGTGTCGTCGGCCTGGGTCGCCATCAGCGCGGCGAAGTATTCGACGGGGTAATTCGCCTTGAGGTAGGCCGTTTGGAAGGCCACCATGGCGTAGCAGAAGGCGTGCGCCTTGTTGAAGGCGTAGCCGGCGAACGGCTCGATCAGGTCGAAGATTTCAATCGCGCGCTCTTCGTTCACCAAGCCCTTCGCCAGGGCGCCCGCGATGAAGTTCTCGCGCTGCTTGACCATCTCCTTGAGGTCTTTTTTACCCATGGCCTTACGCAGGATGTCTGCATGGCCGAGCGTGAAGCCGGCGATCGCTTGGACAATCTTGAGAACTTGGTCCTGGTAGACGATGATGCCGTATGTTTCTTTGAGAATCGGCTCCAGCACGGGGTGGGGGTACTCGATCGGCTCCATACCCAGCTTACACCGAATGTATCGTGGGATCTGCGCCATCGGGCCGGGACGGTAGAGCGCGACCATAGCGGCCACCTCGGCGACGGAGCCGGGGCGCAGCTCGGCGATATAGCGCCGCATCTGCGCGCCTTCCAACTGGAACACGCCGGAGCACTCGCCGCGTCCAAGCAAGTCATACGTCTTGCGGTCGTCCAATGGCAGTTTCAGTACATCGATGTCGATGTTGAAACTCGCCTTGACGTTGCGCACGGCCTTGGCGAGGATGGTCAAGTTCGCCAGACCCAGGAAGTCCATCTTGAGCAGGCCGATTTTTTCCAGCATTCCCGCCGGATACTGGGTGACCATGCCAATGCCGTCGTCGGCCTTTTGCAGGGGCGTGTGGTCCATCAGCGGTTCGGCCGAGATGATAATGGCGGCGGCGTGGACGCTGTCGTGGCGGGTCAGGCCTTCCAGGCGCTTGGCGGTGTCGATCAGCTCGCGCGCCTGGCGATTGGTGTCGTACATCGCCTTGAACTCGGGGTTGACCTCTAACGCCTTATCGAGCTTCATGCCGACGGGGATCGTGGGGATCATCTTGCAGAGCTTGTCGATCTCCGCCATCGGCATCTTGTTCATTGCGCGTCCGCAGTCGCGGATCGCCGCGCGGGCCGCCATGGTTCCGAAGGTCGCGACCTGGGCGACATACTCCCGCCCGTATTTCTGGACGACATAGTCGATAACATCCTGCCGCCGCGAGTCCTCGAAGTCCATATCGATATCGGGCATGGACAGTCGTTCGGGGTTCAAAAAGCGTTCGAAGGTCAGGCCGTATTGGATCGGATCGACATCGGTGATGCCGACGCAGTACGACGTCATGGAGCCGGCCGCCGAGCCGCGAACCCCGTAGAAGATGCCCTCACGCCGCGCGAAATCCGCGAAGTCGCGGACAATCAAGAAGTACGCGCCGAATCCCGTTTGCTCGATGACGTCCAATTCAAAGCGCAGCCGCTCTTCGTGCTCCTCGGTGATGATCGGGTAGCGCCGCTTCATCCCCTCAAACGCGATCTTCGCCAGATATGCCTGCGCATTCATTCCCTCAGGTAACTTTTCGGGAACGGGCATTCCAAGGCGCCCAAATTCCAAGTTCAGATCGCATCGGTCGGCGATCTCCTTCGTGCGATGCAGCGCGTGCTCGTACTTATTGAAGACTTGCAGCATCTCATGCTGCGTCTTCATAAAGAACTGCTGCGACCCGTAGTTCATCTTCTTCGGATCATCCATCGTCGTCGCCGTCTGCACGCACAGCAGAACTTGATGGGGATCGGCGTCTTCGGCACCCAGATAATGGACATCGTTGGTCGCGACCAATGGGATGCCCGTCTGCGCCGACAGCTTGTGCAGCTGTTCGTTGACGATCCACTGCTTTTCGATGTTGTGATCCTGCATCTCCAGGTAATAGCGGTCCCCAAAGATCTCCCGGAACGTCTCCGCCGAATGGACCGCCTTGTCGTAGTTGTCGTCCATGATGTGCTCGGGCACTTCACCGCCCAAACACGCCGACAAACAGATCAGCCCCTCGCTGTACTGCTGCAAAACTTCCTTGTCGATACGCGGCTTGTAGTAAAACCCCTCCATCGATCCAATAGAAACGAGCTTTAGCAAATTTCGATATCCGACATCATTCATCGCCAGCAAGACTAAGTGCTGCGAATCATCCAGCTTCTTATTTTCCCGCTGAAATCGGCTGCGCGTCGAAACATACACCTCGCACCCCACCAATGGTTTGATGCCCGCCTTCTTGCACTTCAGATAGAACTCCATCGAGCCGTACATGACCCCATGGTCGGTCAGGCCGATGGCCGGCATGTTCAGATCGACCGCCTTTTTTACAAGGTCATCAATACGACAGGCGCCGTCGAGAAGGCTATATTCAGAGTGCAGATGCAGGTGGACGAAGTCAGGGGTGCGAACGGACATTCAGGAGGGTTCCTCTTGCGAATTGCTGATAGAAAAACAGGGTAAATTCACTCTGTTCGCTATCGGTGAAGGGATAAACTTGGGGCGTGGTCAATGCCCGGGCGGGTTCTATTCTAGCAGAAAAATCGGGCGAAGTCAAAAGCCGCAACGTCTTGCTGGGATGAGCAATAGGTCGGATTAACTGTTGATGGAGGCGTTCAATGGCATTCACCGCCGAGAAAATATCAAGGCGGCAATGAAATATTTTTGTCACTCCGTCTGGCGGATTTGCTCCAGTCTAGCAATCGCCTGACCGGAGGCGTATGTGGCGCAATTCAAGGCGATCACCCGCTCATAAGCATCGGCTGCCTGCGCGGTGTCGCCAAGGCCGAGATATGCCTCGCCGACCTGATAATAAGCGATGGTGGCGTAAGCGGGATAGGGCCTCAACTCCAAGTATCGCTCAGCGTAACGACGGGCGTTTCGGTAATCGCCGATGATTAGCGCCGCCCATGTGAGCATGGTGAATATGTCCCGCAGCGTGCTGGCCGATCCCGCGACATTCGCGCTGCGTCCCTCCGCGTACACGATCTGGTCGGCCGACTCCGCGCCGGCCCCTTCCAAAGCGAGGATCCAGGCGTGCAGAGCGTCGGCGAAGACCATGAGTTTGTCATCGCCTTCCAGTGCGGCCCGGCCTACAGCATAGGCTTCTCGCGCCTCCCGCGCATCGCCAGCCTCAGCCGCCAGCTTGGAGAGCGCCAGTTCGGTAGCCCCGCTGGTGCGGTCTTCCAGGCGCGGGATAAAGGCTGGGGTGGCCCCGCGTGATTGGATGAGCGCGCGCCTCGCCTCCGCAAACCGGCCGAGCAGTTTGAGAATTTCGTGTTCCGTTATCCCCACGATTCGGTTTTCTTGTGGGAACGTGGCGTGCGCCCGCTCGCATAGCTCCAAAGCGCTTTGGAATTTGCCTTGATAAGATTCGAGAGAGGCGAGTTTGACCAGGGCTTCCGAGATCCTTTTGGGATTTCCCTCCGCCACAACCAGTTCGTAGTGACGCTGATCGTGGGCGAGCGCGGACGCCAGGTCACCAAGGTTGCGATAACCAAGGCCAGCAATCGAGTGCAGCACAGTCAGCGTCTTTCCCGTCGCTTGATCGGCGATGCCCGTCTCCGCCCAGCGGATCGTGTCGGCGATATCGCCGGCATTGAA
The DNA here is from genome assembly GCF_039929585.1 of Capsulimonas sp. Classification (NCBI taxonomy): domain Bacteria; kingdom Bacillati; phylum Armatimonadota; class Armatimonadia; order Capsulimonadales; family Capsulimonadaceae; genus Capsulimonas; species Capsulimonas sp. Next base: position 252 of record NZ_JBDSQY010000134.1, on the reverse strand, counting down.
GTTCGCAATCGCCAGTTTGGCGTAGAGCTGACTTTTGAGTTCGCTGCCTGTCGCTAACGGCAGGGCGCGCTCGTAGTGATCGCAGGCCCTTCGAAAACGATTGGCCGCCTCCTCCAATCGCCCAAGCCCTCTGTGTCTATAATAGGTGAGACAGTTCGCTACACTAAATGCAATCCGTATCGAGGGCGGAGAATGGTCAAATCCGTTGGATTCTCACACCTTCAATGGTCGGCACGAAAAAGAAGATCGACA
>NZ_JBDSQY010000133.1:0-10520 GCF_039929585.1 Capsulimonas sp. | reverse complement strand
GATTGACAAGACCAAAATTGCTGTCCGCCGGCAGGAACTTGAGCGCGTCGGGATAGTTCTTCCAAACCGGCGCGAAGTGGCGGACTTCGGTCACATCGGCCTTGGAGATATGAACGACTGGGCCGCCATTCAAAATCTGGATATCTTCCATTCCATCGGGGAAGGTTTCCTTGACGGCGCCCTGTACATGCTTGCCATTGTTGTCGAGCCAGACCAGTCCCGCATCTTTCCCATTCAGCTTGACCATGACCTGCTGGGTCGGAATGATTTCCGGCGGGAAGTGCGACATCTGGCTGTCTTCCTTCAGCGACGTAATCACCATCCAAAAGAAAGGGATAAGAAACAGCGACGATCCGGACACCAGCAGGAGATGCAGCATGGAAGTCTTGATTTCGCGTTCGGGGATGACATGCTCCGTCGGCGTCAGCACCTTCGCCGCAATTACCGTTCCAAGTGCAAGAAGCGCTACGAAGGCGACGACACGCAGTGGAGCCGCCAGGAACATGTCCAGGATTAAGATGACGAACGGCAGCGCCAGGAGTATCCCTGCCTTCGTCTTATGTCCCATGCGAAAGGAGCGCATGATATTCGCCACCCAAAATCCCACGGCGCAGTACGCCGCCACCACAACGATCAGCCAAATGATAATGTTCATATTTTTAACCCGCCCCGGTCTCCCGGATGGCGTAATTTACTTATCTTCCGTCTCGTAGTGCACCCAGCGCGGCGCCATTTTGAGCTGCCCCAATGTCAACCCAAGGATAATGATAAACAAGATCCAGGCGAGTGCGCTGGCGTACCCCATCTTGAAGTACTGGAAGGCGTTGTTGAACAAGTAAATGACCGGGACAAGAAGGCTGTCGTCAGGGCCTGTCGTCTGCCCTCCCCCCGTGTTGCCAAGTACGTAAGCCGTTTCAAACGTCTGCAGCGCGCCGATAGTCCCCATGATCAAGTTGAAGAAGATATATGGCGAGAGCATCGGCAGCGTAATGTGACGAAACTGCGCCACGGCGTTTGCGCCGTCGAGCGACGCCGCTTCGTAAAGGGTAGAGGGGATCGATTGCAGACCGGCAAGCCACAGGATCATGCCGCCGCCGGCGCCCCAAAGACCGATCAGGATCAAGCTTGGCTTGGTCCACGCCGGTACCGAGAGCCAACCTGGAGGCGAAATATGCGACCATGGCGTGATCGAGCTTTGCCAAAACCCGTTTAGCAAGCCGCGATTTGGGTCGCCGTTTAAGATCCAAGCCCACAGAACGACAGTCGCGATAACAGGAATGATGCTCGGCATATAGAACGCCGTGCGGTAGAACTGCTGCCCCTTCACCTTGGTGTTAAGCAGCATCGCCATCGCAAGACTCGTCATCATTCCCAGTGGAATGCTAAACAACGCCAGGTAAAGTGCGTTGCCGATACTCTTGATAATGAACACACGGTCGACCGTTGCCAGCGCAACATAGTTCGATACGCCCGCCCACCGAGCCGGATGCAGAACGTCGTAATCACAGAACGAAAGAATCAGCGAAGCAATGATCGGACCGACCGTAAAGACCAGGAAGCCGATAATCCAGGGCATGACAAACCCGAACCCGGCCCATGCCTCCGCCCGAGTGGCTCGGCGCTGTCCGCGCATCCACTTCGCGATCATAAAGCCCAGCACGCTAAAACCGATCAAGGCGATAATCACGATCACTGTCACGAGCGGCTTCATCGGAAGCACTGGATGCGCTTCCCGATTGTAAACGGTGTCGAGTTCGGTCTGAACGTGCTGCTGTCCATAAAGCAACGCGTCATGCGGTGTCTTGACGTGCCGGATCGACTGATCGACGGCGCGGACATGCTCGTCCCAAAGTCGCTGTCCGACAAATGTGACAGGCCGGAACTTGGTGTACGGCAGTAAATCCTGCGCGGTCTGCTTCGCCTTCAGGAACTTGGGCGGCAGCGTGGCTTTGTACTTGGCGAAAACGGCCTCGGTGGCGCGCCGGTTGGCGCTGAAATTGGGAACGAACAAACGCCCCTTGCCATGCACGTATTCCGACTGCGCTTTGTTGCCGATCAGCGCCGCTTCCGGCGAATTCATCCACTGGATAAACTTCCAGGCAGCGCGAGCGTGCGCCGCGCCCTGGGGAATAACCCATGCGGCGCCGCCCGACCATGTCAGGAACTTGGGCTGGCCCTTAAATTTCCCGACTTGGTTGAAACGATCGTCCGGCACCGGGACGGGGCAAACGCCAAAGTCCACTTCCGGATGGTAACGAGCGATCGAGTTGATGATGCCGTCGCCGCCGACTTCCATCGCCAGCTTGCCGGTCATCAGCGGATCCTGCTCCTGACCGTGAAAGGATCCAGAAAAGGCGTTGATATTGTCGACGCCGCCCAGCGCATCCCACCAATCGACGATGCTTTTCAGCGCATACTCTGTGCCTGGGTTCGCCAGCGTGCAGGTGCGTCCATCGGGAGAAAGAAGTTCACCACCGGCCTGCCAGGACCACAAATACAGCCAGCCTTCGCCATAGGTTGGGATGAAGCCGATCTGTTCGAAGCCGCCAACGGCATTGCGCTTGGTGAGCTTCTTCGCATCGGAGATCAGTTCGCTCCAGGTCTGCGGGGGCTTTTCAGGATCGAGGCCAGCCTTGCGGAACATCGTCTTATTATAGTAGAGAACGCGGTCATCGGTATCTTGAGGAATACCGTACGTCTTGCCCTCGTAGAGGACTTCGCTCCAGGTCGCAGGAACATAATCGGACTGCTTGATCGCCTTGGGGTCGCCGCCACGAGCATCCTCATCCAGGAAATCGTTGAGCGATCGGAACGCGCCGCGACTGGCCCAGTCTCCAACCGTGAAACGGTCCTGACGAACAAGATCCGGTGGTACTTCGCCAACGATGGCGGTCATGAGCTTCTGCGGGTTCATCGCGCCGGCGCCCATCGAGAGCGCGGAAACCTTGACGCCAGGATTACGCTTCTCGAACTCGGCGATCTGCGCGTCCTGATCCTTGGTTTCTTCGCCGGACTCCAGTCCCCAGATGATGAGATTGACCTTATCGGCGGCGCGGGAAACACGCGGCCCCATCAGAGTGACGGAAATGAGGATGAGGAGCACCCACAGGAATGACCGCAAAACCGGCGGAAATGTCTTCTTATCGATCAGTTGTTGCATAGTTGAAATCCAAGACGCGAGATGCGTTCAAACATCGGTGTGAGCATTTTCCAGGGATCGACAGGTCGATCGAATGACAAGCGGGGCGGACATCAGGATATGCTGCTTTTCCCGGTCTTTGCCGGGATTGGCAAGACGCTCCAGCAGCAGCATGGCCGCCCGGCGGCCCATCTTGTCGAACGGCTGGTGTAATGTCGTCAGTGTGGCGGGCCGGGGCGAATGCCGCTCGACATCGTCAAAGCCGATAATGCTGAAATCGGCTGGAACCGTCTTGCCGCGTGATTCGGCTTCGTGCATGAAGTAGTGCGCGAGAGCGTCGTTCATCGTGATCACCGCCGTGGGCGGCTCCGGCGATCCGAAGAATTGATCGAAGGCGGCGCGCACGGCCGCTTCGTTTCGGACATAACGGATATTCTTGCGCATGAGCACGAACGTCCAGTCGGGCCTTGGCGGCATGCCGAGCGCCGTCATCGCCTCCACATAACCTTCACGGCGTTCATGAACGGCCGTGGAAGGCTCATCGGTGGTCAAATGCGCGATGCGAGTATGCCCTAGAGAGTGAAGATAGGCGACGGCGTCCTCAATGGCGGACTGATTGTCCACGCCGACATAATCGCACCGATGCCCTTCGGGATAGCGGTCGATAAACACGACCGGAACGCCGAGCGCCTCCAGCGCAATCAGCTGGGGCAGCGTGCTCTCAGAGCCTATTTGCCAGATAATAACGCCGGCGGCGCCTTCGCTGAGCACCGCTTCGAGCGTACGCTTCTCCAGCTCCACGGCGGCGCTGTCACTGTCGCCATTTGTGTCGAAGACTTGCAGCCGATATGGCGCGTCGGCGACGCGCAGCGCCATATTGATGCCATGTAAGATAAACAAAGACGCCGGATGTTTCGGATGTTGTGGAAGAACGGCGACGATACTGCGCAGAGGCTTGGGAGCCGGAGAGGCCCCCACGATCGTATCCACGTTTCGTGATCGCTGATCGCCCCGCTGTGTTACCCAGGGGCGCCGCCCCGGCTCGCGCGTGATGAGCCCCTGCTCCTCAAGCTGCGCCAGCGCGCTGCGAATCCCGGACCGGTCCACGCTAAACTCCTGGGCAAGCGCCCGCTCGGTCGGAAGCCACGCGCCCGGCGCGTAGTCCCCCGCCTCGATGCGCTTCTGGATCGTCAAAAAAAGTTGCTGAGGGCTTATTGTGTGGGTCGTCATGGAAAGTGCAAGTGTTACCAGAAACAGCCAGAATAAACCAAGTATATACTTAAAGAGGAAACCTGTCAATATTTTTTTTGCAGATATCGTTGTCGCTGTAGTTTGGTTGATATTGGAGGAAGTTAGCAAGCAAGCTTACGAGGGGCGCAATAGCAGCGCCCGCTTTTCAATGAAAAGCGGGCGCTGGGATTAAGACAAGCTCAATCGCACAAATCAAATTTCGAAAGTATCTGCGACAATGCCGTCGCAAGCTTCCACGAACTCGACGGCGCGGGGGTCGTGGAGGCGATGGGATGCTTGGGCGAGCTCCAGGCCTACGACTTCGCCTTTATCGTCGTAATCTAGTGTCAGGCCGGACGCCTCGGCGGCGCTTCGCTCGATCGGCGCATTGGTGAATAGGATCCGAACCCGGTCGGATTGGGAGTCGTATGTGACTTTCATACTCGTTACAGGCTGGCCTTCTTGACTTCGGGTGTGGCCGGAGCGGCCTCGGCCACGGTTACGCCCAGCTTGCCGAGGGCGTCTTCCATCTGGTGGCTGCCTTCGCCATAGCCGACAAAGGTGGCCGCAATCTTGCCGTCTTTATCGATGACGAATTGCGTGGGAATACCGGAGACATTGTACAGGCCGCCGGCGATGCCCTTGCCGACTTTCCCGGAGGGATCGAAGGCGACCGGAAAGTTATACTTCGTTCCGATATTATCCTTGACCCAGCGGGTGTACTCAGGCTTGCCGTCCCAAACGCAGACAGCGAGAACAACGACATCCTTATCTTTGACCCCCTGGTAGACCTTCTCCAGATGAGGCATGGCGGCCTGGCAGGGTCCGCACCACGTCGCCCAGAAATCCAGAACAACGGTCTTGCCTTTGAAGTCTGCGAGCTTGACTTCCTTCCCGTCCGGCGAGATCGCCGTAAAGTTCGGCGCGGTCACCCCTGCCTGGAGCGGCTGTGCGGGAGCTTGATTGGCGAACAGCTTCGATCCCGCAGGCGGGTTCCATACGAACTTCGAAGCGGCGACGGGCTTGTCAAGAACGTAATTCGTGTACTCGACGCCCAGTGTCGGCGTACGCTTTTCGCCCTGCACCATAAAGCCGGTTCGCTTGTACGGAAGCAGCGTATCGGCGTGATACCAGAGGGAATCCTCGTATATGGTGTCGACGCCGTCTTTGTCCTTGGACGGACCGCGCGAATCGGTGCGCAGAATCATCGGCTTGCCATCGACCGTGACATCGGTGATGGTGCGCTTGACGCCGTCTTCGACCTTGTCGTTGAGATCCGACTTCAAAATGAAATCGACGCACGACATATTGCGGATCGCCGAAGCCGAGCCGTTCTCCGGCCCGTCGAAGATACGATACGTGCCGTCGGAGCCGATGTACTCATATTCCTTCGCGCCGCTGTAGACATAGAACGCCGGCTTCGGATCATCGATCGCAGAGGCGTCAATACGAACATGCTTCGCGCCTTCGATGGTAACATGGAACTTGATCTTCGGCTGGAGTTTACCGTCTGGATCGGCGCGAAACGACGTTTCGTCACACTGGATCGTCTTGGCTGAGATTGTCTTATACACTACGGGATCGGCGGCGTGCGCAATCGAGGAAAGCGCAAGCAGCCCGGCGCCAGCCAGCATCGCCGAGGCGCGATTGGTTGATAAGGAAGTCTTCATAGTACATAAACCTTCGGAGAACGTGACCGCATCACAAACAAATTCAGCGCGGCAAGGAGGTTTGCCGCGCTGATAAGAAACTAGCCCTTGTCAAGCTTGTAGTAGTAATCTTGATCCGTGCTCACCGATGGCAAAGGGACAAGATTTCCCAGATAATTGGAAGCATAAGCTGCCGGAGTATTGCCATCGCCGTCCGCAACAGTAGGAAACGTAGGACGCATCGCCTTCACATGCCCATCGGCCCACAGCACATTTGCAAAGCCCGTGTGAATACCATGGACCAAGTTACTTCCAGACGACGGGGGATTAAGCTGGTTATAGCGTGTGATAACTCCAGGGTTGCCACTCTTAAATGTTTCTGCATCCGCCATAAACACGGTATCGGAAGGAGCCGAAAACTGCGAAAGCTTGGCTGGGCCGCCCGAACCGTCCCCGTGCAGCACATTGTTACTGACACCGAAAGCAGTAAAGTTATCGTAGCTGAGGTTAGTGTCATGCGGCACGGTTCCCGAAGCCGAGGGGCAATCGATGACAGGTGCATTTTTCATATATGGCTGCAGGAAGCCTACACTCGGATCGATTTTCATCGTCATATAATTGCGTCCGCTATCCCAAAAGACCACGCCAGGATAACCCGGAAGCGTGCTTTGATACAGGAAGAACGTTTCATCGTAGTCCTGGACGTATTGCATTGTCGCAAGGCCGATTTGGCGCAGGTTTGACGAGCAGGAAATCTGGCGGGCCTTTTCGCGAGCTTTGGCGAAGACGGGGAAAAGAATGGCGGCGAGAATCGCGATGATAGCGATGACGACGAGCAGTTCAATGAGGGTGAAGCCAACGCGGCGGGTACGATTAAAAAAAGTAGAGTGGTTCATAGAAATTTCCTTCTGCGGTCGAGACGTCAAAGACGCTGTCCAATTTCGGACAAGCGTTATGTCAAAGAGAACGAATACTTTGTTCTCTCAAGCCTCCTGAGATCAGGTCAGCCGCGGTAAATTTCCCACTTCATTGTAGGGAAACTAGATGAGGAACGGATTTCATTGCGCTGGAGGCGCTGGTTACCAGAAACGCCCGCCAGTCCATCCATTCACTAGTTTCGACTACATTCTACAATGCGAGTCCAAAATAACTCTGATATTACTCTGATATACTTCATAGAGCAAAAATTTATTCGTTTGTCCGTAAATTCGGCTGAAGGGCGAGAGCTTTGGCGACAATCTGGCCGAGGGGTTCCGTGTGGCCCTGAGTCCAAATCGAGGTATAGACGCCGCTGTCGAGGTGGGAGTGCGCGTCAGCGAGCGTCTGGTCATAACGAAGTTCGTCCTTGGGACCGAGGGCGCTGCCGATCTGTTCGAGCAGACGCTTGGCGGCGGACAGCAGATAGACGCTGTTCGACCATTGTCCCACGCCGGCTTCGAGAAGCCCCATGGGCAGGAGATAATAGGCGATGATATGCTTGTTACCGACATCGTGAGCAAGCCTCAGCCCTTCAGCCAACAGAACACGGGCGCGCTCCGTTTGTCCTAGCAGGAGAGCCGTCGAGCCCAGGTTCGCAAGCGTGCTCGCGGCGCTGTAGTTGTCCGTCATGGAGCGGTTGATCGTCAGCGCTTCCTGGATCAGGGTTTCCGCAAGGCTATACTCCCCGCTGTCACGCGCGATCAGGCCTAAATTATGAAGCGCGTTCGCACTGCGGCGTCGATTACCAAGCTGCTGTTCGATCTCCAGACTTTGCTGTGTAAAATTACGCGCCTCCTGGTAGCGCTGCTGTTCATAAGCAATATTTCCAAGGTTCAGCAGCACGCGCGCGATACCCGACCGATCGCCCTGCTCGCGTGAAATCGCCAGACTTTCTTCTAAAAACGCCTGCGCCGGAGGAAAGTCATCCTCACGATAGGCCGTAATTCCCAGGTGGTAGAGAGACTCCGCGATTCCGGGAAGGTCGCCTGCCCCGCGCCGCAATTCCAGGGCCTGCTCGTGCGCGGTGCGCGCCGATGCGAAATCGCCCTGCGACCAGAGGAGATGCCCCAGCAGGCTCCATGCCTTCGCCTGAACATGCGGCGGCGCTTCCTGTGCGGCGGGAAGCGCGAGCAAGCGCTCCAGATAACGGACCCCTTCATGCAGCGCTCCGCGAACAGACCAGTATCGACCCAACGCTCCCGCCAGTCTCAGTCCGGCGTCCGCGTCTTCTGTCTCCAAGCTCCAGCTCAGCGCGGCGCGCAAATTTTCCTGTTCCTGATCGAGATTCGCCAGCCAGCGATCCTGATCCGAGCCGACGGTTTCGGCGTCCGCCCGTTCGGCGAGTCTCAGATAAAATCCGGCGTGCGCCTTCCGTAAGGGGGCGCGCTCGGCGTATGACAGTTGTTCTCCGGCAAATTCGCGAAGCGACTCCAGCATACGAAAGCGCATCGCCATGTCCAGCTCTTCCGCAACGATCAACGATCGTTCCCGAAGCTCCGTCAGCGCAAGCAGCGCCGGCCAAAGATCGCCGGAACTACTCGCGGCTTGCGATGCTTCGTCGAAAACCGCTTCCGCCGCCTCCAAACTCCAGCTGCCGCGAAACACGGAAACGGATTTATACACAAATTGGAGATCTGAAGGCAGCTGGAGATAACTGTACTCTAGGGCGGCTCGAAGGGTGCGGTGCCGAGGAGTAATATCGCTGCGGCGGCTGACCAGCAGATCGAAGCGACGCTTCAGCTTTTCCAGCATCTGCGCCGGCGTCAGCGTCTGCGCCCAAGCCGCGCAAAGCTCGATGGCGAGCGGAATTCCTTCCAGACGATCGCAAACCTGGGCCACGGCCGATGCATTCGACGGCGTCACATCAAACGCCGGATTGACGGCGCGTGCGCGGTCCACGAAAAGCTGTACACTGGGAGAATCCATCAACTCACCAGTAGCGGCAGACCCGGAAGGCGTGTGCAATGGCGGCACGGCGATTTCACGCTCGAAATCAAGCCCCAGTCGCTGCCGGGATGTCGCAAGCACCGTCAATGTGGGAACACGTTCCAGCAGTTCGCGAATGAGAGGCCCGGCGCCGCCCGCCAGATGCTCCAAATTGTCCAGTATCAGGAGAAAACGACGTGCGCTCAGCGCTTCGGCCACCTGGTCCATCGCGGAGCCAGAACCCTGCGCCGGCAGACGAAGCGCGGCGGCGATGGCTGTCAGGATCATCGGTGGCGCATCCATATCCGCCAGCGGCACGAAGACAACGCCATCGGGCCAATCACTTTCGATACTCGCTCCAGCCGCAAGCGCAAGCCGGGTCTTGCCGGCCCCACCCGGACCGATCAAGGTCACCAGGCGCGCTCCGCCAGCAAGAAGCATCTGACGCACCCGCTGTATCTCATCATCGCGCCCAAACAGACGGGTGAGCGGGGCTGGGAGCGGAGTAACTCGCACGGGGGCCGCAATGGGAGCAATATGAGTGACAGTCGGACTGCTCTTGATGCTCTCGACAAGCGCCAAAGTCGCCGGGGACGGCTCATCCCCCAGTTCCTTGCTAAGAATACGCCGTAACTCCTGAAACTGGCGAAGCGCCGCCGCGCTTTGTCCGCTCTCAGCGAGCAGGCGAATGACATCGACATGCGCTTCCTCTTGAAGTGGATCCGCGCTGAGCGCGCGGCGCGCAAACCCCAGCGCGATCTCGCTCTCGCCCAGCTGTTCGTGTGAGCCGACCAGCGCCCGCAAGGCGCTAAGATAAGCGTCCAGCAGTCTCTGGCGCTCATCCAGAATCCAATCGTTATAATATCCGGAAAGCAGCGAGCCACGATAGAGCGCGACCGCCTGCGTCAGCAGATCTCTACGGTCACTTGGCGTCAGATCTCTCTGACCATTTTTCACCAGCAGATCAAAATCCGCGACATCCGTCGTAAATGCAGTGGGAGCAAGGCCGATATGGACACGATCGGCGAGCAGAACGCTTCCGCGAACAACACCCTCCGGCTCCAGCTGTGGACGAAGCCAAACCAGCGCCTGACTGAGTCGATTCCGAGCCGCTGAAAGATCGGCGTCCGGCCAGAGCATATCGATCAATTCTTCGCGCGTGTGTCGCTGACGCGGATAAAACGCGAGCATCGCCAGCAGCGCGCCAACTTTTTGTGTCGGGAACCGATCGATCACTTGCTCGCCGCGCCGCGCCGTCAGCCCACCAAAAAGCTCAATCCGCCATGTATTCGCTGGCCTGACTTGTCCATTCATCTCCATACTATACTTTACCACATGCAACTGGCTCAATAAGGTAATCATGCATCTATATCGTACACCGGTGGTCGTTTGGTTGGACTCCTGAGCAAGACCAATACCTCCACACGCAAAAAAGGCTCACAGCATATGCTGTGAGCCTTTTTTGTTTCTGTTTAATCTGGCGGCGTCCTATTTTCCCGGGCAGTTGCCCACCAAGTATCTTCGGCGCAGGAGAGCTTAACTTCCGTGTTCGGAATGGGAACGGGTGGACCCCTCCGCCATAGCCACCAGAAATCTGT
>NZ_JBDSQY010000132.1:0-13836 GCF_039929585.1 Capsulimonas sp. | reverse complement strand
GAGCGGTTCCAAAAGAGCCGCCCATTCGGGAGACGGGATCATATCCATAACCTCTGGCAGGAAGTTTTTGGAATATCGATTCCCGTCTCCTCAAATCTTCAACCCTCCAAAACCGCTAAACTACAGTTGCAAATTAATGCATGAGTAAAGTAATATCACGGCCATGAAATTTCTACGCATTGGCGCGATCTCGCTTCTTCTCCTTGGCAACTTTACTTCCCTTCATGCCCGGCCAGCGACAAAGGCGGTCGCCCCGCATCTCAACACGGCCACGCTTTTCCAGCGTATTTCAGCGCTTGCGGCTCGCGCAAAGCCGGGCGCCCTCGGTGTCGCGGTGATGGATCTGAGCGGCGGGCCGGTGTGGGCGTTCCATGGGGCGCGCCGCTTTCCGATGCAGAGCGTTTTCAAGGCGCCGCTGGCGGCGGCGGTGCTTGCGCGCGTGGACCACGGAACGCTCTCCTTGAACAAGACGGTCGTTCTGCGGCGCGGGGACCTTCACGGCGGGCTCATTGCGGATAAGTTCCAGGGCGACCAGGAGACATTTACCGTACGCGCTCTTCTGAAGGCGGCGGTGATCGACAGCGATAATACGGCGGCCGATGCGCTTCTGCGTGTCATTGGCGGCCCACGGAGCGTCACATCATACTTGCAAGCCCATGGGCTTCGAGAGATACGCGTGGACCGGAGCGAGCAGATGCTGGCGCGGACGATCGCCGGCGTTCCGTCTTCTATCTCCTTGAGCGCCGATGATGATGACGCTGTCCGCGCCGTGCCCGCCGAAACTCGGCGCCGTGCGCTCACCGCCTATCTCCGCGATCCTCGGGACACGGCCACGCCCATTGGCGCCGTTCAATTCCTCGTCGCACTGAAGCGCGGCAAACTGCTGTCGCCCAAATCCACGGCGATGCTGCTTCAGGATATGGAAGACGTTCGGACCGGCCTCAAACGCCTCAAAGCCGGCCTGCCCGCCGGGGCGCGGCTGGCGCACAAGACGGGCACGTCGGGGATTTTTGAAGGTCTCAGCGCCGCGACCAACGATATCGGCCTCATCACATTGCCCAATGGACAGACGCTCGCCGTGGCCGTTTTTCTCATGGCGTCGCCAGCGCCCGAAGCCCAGCGCGAAGCCGTCCTCGCCGATGTTGCCCGCGCGGCGGTCGCCGCCGCAAGATAGTAATCTCACCCGACGAGCAACTTTTTCCTACGGTCTGTGTCACATTGGGCATGCAGCCTAATTATTTGCCGATGGAAACCGGCGTCTATGACGCCGAGGACGAGTGGATCGCTTGCCCGGAGTGCCGTTCGGTCATGTATCGCCTCGCCACTTATGAGCTGCCGGACAGCAGCGAGTTTCCCGCTGTGGAAATGGATTTTTGGGAACTGATCGTGTGGGGATGGGCGATGATGATCGGCAAGTTTATCGCCGGGCTGATCACTTACAAGGGCCGCAATGCAAAGCTTGCACAGCTCAAGCGCAATGTGCTGCCGCGCTACCCCCACAGCTTCGTCTGCCCCCGCTGCCTCACCGTCGCCCGGCGAGTATAGATGCGGCAAAGCCTGAGGTATTCTTTCCTGGAGAACGGAAATGAAGGGGCGTGCTTTGACGACTTACCAAAAGCAGAAAACTTTTCAGGGGACGCCATACTGCGCGGGGCTGCCGTTTGTGAGCGCCCGCGCCATGCTGCCCGAGGAGCGCGCTCAACTGACCCGGTGGGCCTGGAGGCTCATCGCGCAGGGCATGGGCGCTTTCGCGGCGTCCGTCGCAGGCCCAGTGCTGATGATAAGATATGTGGTCCCCCTAATCACCAACAGCGCCATCGCATTGTATTTTGCCATCACAATGGCCCTCGCGCTGCTTTTCTTTCCGCTGTTGACGCTGCTCTCCAATTTTAGCTGGCTGCGGCGCGGGATCGACCTCTTCCGTGATTTGCGTCAAGGAAGTATTCTGGAGTGCGCCGGGGTGCTTGTTCCGCAGTTTCCAGCCGTCCGTCGGGAAGAAGCCAAGAAGACTCCCGTCGCGGTGGAAGCCGCGATGTTTGAACTTGCCAATGCGCGAACGGTCGATGTGACTCAGCGCATGCTGCTGGGACGGGAGTTCTTGATTCCCGATGCTGCGCAGACGCAAACGCTCAGCGTGCTTCCCCTCAGCCGCCGCGTGTGGCGCGCCAACGGCGCGGCTCTGGCGCCCTGGATCGTCGCGGAATGGAGAGAAGCTCCGAAGCCATCCGAGATCGGAGAAGAGCAGGCGCTCATTTCGAGGCTTTCGGAGAGCCAGGCGCGGCGCAGTCTGCTGCCGGGCGAGCGTGACGAACTGCGTCATGCGGCGTGGGGGAATTGGTTCTGGCTGGCGCTGCTATTGGTGATTGCTGTCGGCCTCACGATTGCCGGTGTGCTCGTCAAACCCAACGGCCCCTGGTGGCTTGATGTGCATTACTATTTCGCGGCCATCGCCGCAGGCGGCGGCGCCATTAAGCGATGGAAAGAATCGGCAAAGATGCGCGAGGATGCGGAGACGGGCGAAGTCGTGACCTCGGCCGACGGGCGCGACGAACTGCTCCCAATCTCCAGGCGTCTTTGGATGCGGGATAATCGACCGGCGGAGTGGCGCAAACGCCGCTAGATGGCGCTTCCTTATTGCGGCGGAGGCGTGGGGGCGAGCTTCTTCAGCCATGCGATCGCCTGGGGGATACCGTCATTGATCATCGAGTCGGTGTGGCCGCCTTTGCGGACGCGGGCGAAGGTGACGCGCTTGTTGGTCTTGCGGACAGCGGCGACAAAGGCGGCGTTGTCGGCGGTAGGCACATTCGTGTCGTCGTCGGCGTGGAAGATAAAGAGCGGGCAGCGCAGTTTGGAGGCGTTGGTGATGGGGGAAGTCTTCCGAAAGAACGTGGCGATATCGGGGACAAGCGGGCGTATCGTGGGGATCGCTTTGGCGGAGCGCTTGTAGACATCGCAGGCGGGAGCGTAGACGACGCAGGCTTTGATTCGCGGATCGCTTTCCGCCGCCAACAGGGCGAGCGCGCCGGCGGAGCTGTGGCCGGCGACATAGATCTTTTTGGGATCGATTTGCGGGATGTTCTTGCGAATGTAATCAATCGCCGCGAAAGTATCGCTGACGCCAGCGTGCGCCTTGCGAAAGGCGTCCAATCCCGCCAGGACGTCCTCATTTGACGGGTTGTCCACCACGGGACCGTCGATCGAATACGCCACCACGGCAAATCCGGCGCGCACATACGGCAGTTGCTCGGCGCGATCCTCGTCGCTCAAATCCATGCCGTAGATCATCGGCGTCCCGGCGGGAGCGATTACGACGCAGGGCAGGTTATCTTCGGCGCCCGCCGGCATGTAAACCCAGAGCGTCACTTCCGAGCCTACCGACGTGGTCTGCGTCGTCTCATAAAACTGAACTCCCGGCTCCAGCTCCTTCGCGGAATCGCTGTCCTGCGCGTGGGCGGATAAAGCGAGCGAAATCAGCAGTCCAAGACAAACAATCAGCGCGGCGGCCCAGCGCAGCAAGCTGCGGCCGACGGATAAACGAACTTTCATACACATATTGTACCGCAGGAATCCGGCGCGCTTACGTTCAGCGTCTGCAAGTATTTCCCTTTACTCTGGAGACAGCGGCGGCGGAGGCCAGACTGCCGGATCGGGCTCAGGGGCTTCTATCTTGTAGACCTTACCGACGGCGCCCTGCTCGCACAGCCAAAGCAGCATGGTTTCGGACTCCAGCATAGCGCCCCGTACTTGCAAACTGGCGAATACATAACCCAGCCCGGTCACCAACCAAGTCCCGATGCTCGCATATCCCGTCACGACCAATATGGGTTTCCCCGTAATCAGGGCGGCGGGAAAGCCGGCGAAGGTCGTCACGAACGGCAAGCAGCCGTTGATCAGATTGAAGTTCGGGCTTGCCGTCCAAGCGCCAAGAAGCGCGGTGACAACTCCCACCACAAGCAGCCCCTGCCCAGTGACAAAGGCTGCGATAGCAAACGCCACAGCAACCCAAACGCCGGAAGAGAGAGCCACGAGCACCAAGATTCGCTCCAGCCAGGATGACAGGGTCAGGAAAACACGAAAATGGAACTGCGTCCAAACGGCGGTGCGTTCGTCACGAACCGCCGCCGCAAATTCCTCGAAAGTGGCGAACGGAAAGTCCGGAATATCCGCAACCGATTGCAGCGTCTTTGGAAGTAAGATCGGTTTGTTCCGTTCTTGATACACGCAGGCGTCCTTTTCATTCAAGCAAATCGACTTTCACAGGCGATAAGATCATCATAACACAGAGAGTGAGAATTGCATATGACTGAGAACGAAGCGACGGACACGATATCGCAGGACACCTCGCCGCTGGACGCCTTCGGCGTGCTGGACATGCGCGTGGGGCGCATCACCAAAGCCGAGCCGAATGTCAAAGCCGTAAAGCCGGCGTACAAATTGTGGATCGACTTCGGACCATTGGGCGTCAAGACTTCCAGCGCACAACTCGTGGCTTTGTACAAACCGGAGGATTTGGAGGGACGGCTGATTGTCGCCGCCGTCAATCTGGGCGACCGGCGCATCGCCGGGTTCAAATCCGAAGTGCTTGTGCTGGGCGCGCCGGACGAAGAAGGCCGCGTCGTGCTGCTGGCCGTGGACCGCGAGGTTCCGCTAGGCGGACGGATCTTCTAAGAGGGCCGCTGAGGACGAACGGCCCCTGCCTGTGGGGCTGGACTTATCACGCAATATAATCGTTTGCAAGAGTATGGCGGGGTAGACATGAACGCAACTCATCTGGCGCACGACGGCTTTGCGGTGAAGCGGTTTCGACAGAATAGTGCAGAAGACGCCAAGCGCGCGGCACATGCTGTCGCTGCATGTCGGCGCGCCGGAAGAAATCGCCGAAGCCACCGTATGGCTTTGCTCGGACAAGGCGTCGTTTATCACCGGGCAGGCGATTTTGGTGGACGGTGGGGGTTACGCTGAGCAAGATTTGAGAGGCGCCCCCGCTGGACAGGGTTCACAGGGTAGGTTTTTCGGAAACGCCAGTTCACACGTTCCCCAGGCCCGAGTTTTATACTCGGGTGCTTGTATGGGCAACGACGGCGTGAAAGCCTACCCTTATGAGCCGCTACAGGGTGGCGCAGTCCTTGGAGTCCGCTTCTACGGAACCAGCACGATCTTTCCGTGCGCGCCGTCCTGCATGATTTCCTCATGCGCGCGGGCCGCCTGAGCGAGTGGGATTTCCTGGCCGACAATGGGCGTCAGCGTCCCATTCTTCAATCCCTCACCGATCTCGGCGTGCATGCGGCGCAAGTCGTCGGTCGTGGCGTTCATCAGGGTCATGCCCCGGATATCGATGTCCTTGCCCATGGCGCCACGTGGATTGATCTCGACCGAGCCGCGATTGCCGACGACCACGACGCGGCCATACTTCGCCAGCAGGTCCAGATCTTTGGGAAGATTGACGTTCGCCAGCATTTCCAGAATCAGCTCGACACCATTGCCTTCAGCCGCCGCTTTGATCTTCTCCAGGTAATCTGGATCCTTGTGATTGAAGGCCTGATGCGCACCCTGCTCTCGGACGAGCGTCAGGCCCTTGTCCGTTCCGGCTGTGCCGAATACGGTGAGACCTGCGGCGCGGGCGAACTGTACGGCCGCCGTGCCGACGCCGCCGCTGGCGCCGTGGATCAGGACCGTTTCCCCCGCCTGCGCCTTGCCCCGGTGGAACAGCGCCCGATGCGCCGTGCCGTAGGGAACGCCGAGTGCGGCGCCCTGAGCAAAGGTAAGGCTCTCGGGCAATGGAAATGTTTTGGCTTGATCGGACAGAACAAGCTCGGCGTAAGTTCCGGGCGCGCCGATCACATAGACACGCTGGCCGGGCGCGAAGTCCGTGACGCCGTCGCCGACCGCCTCCACGATCCCGGCGGCGTCCACGCCGAGGATGTTGGGGAGCGGGACAGGGCCGTAGTTGCCGGCTCGAATATAGGTTTCAAACGGATTGACGCCGATGGCGTGCGTGCGGATCAAGACCTGTCCCGGACCCGGCGTCGGATCGGGAACGTCTTCGTATTTCAGAACTTCGGGGCCGCCGTAATCGTAAAATCGAATGGCTTTCATGGTTCGTGTGTCTCCTCGATACTTTCCTCAATGGCGCTTGACGAGCTTACGTTCCCGGCGAAAGACGCGACGTTTTGGCATTGCGGGCAGTAATAGGTCGATCGTCCGTCCAATCCCTGGCGACGCATCTGGATCTTGGTCCCACACTGGCGGCACGACTCGCCGCTGCGGCCGTAGACCCAGAGGCGCTGGCTCGTGTCGAGGCTGAAGTTCGTAATGCGGGCTCCGTTCGTCTCATTGGCCCGCATGAGTTTATGGCTCAGCGCAATCACGGAATCCAATTGTTCATCCGAAAGCTCTTTGAGCGGGATAAATGGGGAGAGGCGCTGCAAAAACATCACCTCGGACTTGTAAACGTTCCCGACGCCCGCCATGAGGCGCTGGTTCATCAGCGCGACGCCCAGGGGGACGTCAGGGTGGCGGCGCAGACGCAGCCGCGCTTCGGCAGGATCGAACGCCTCCGTCATGGCGTCCGGCCCCAGCGCCGCTAATTGCGGATGCCGCGCCGTTTCGCGCCCCGTCAGCATCTCCACCACCGGCGCGCTGAAGCAGGGCGCGACAAAGTCTTCCGTCCGCACCACGACCTTCGCATAATGCGCTGGCTTGCGCCACGCCTCGCTAGGTCGGTAAATATGCCACGAGCCGGTCATTCGCAGATGCGTGTGCAACACCATATCGCTTCGGATCAGATCAAGTTTTAGGGCTTCGGGCGTTGGGATCAATTCGGCGGCCGTGTCCTGAGGATCACGAAAGACGATCAGCAGATGCTTACCGCGCGCTTCAACAGCGTGGATCGTGCGTCCAGCAATGGAATGGCGCGACGCGGCGCCCGCGACAAGATCGACGGAGCTGTCGAACTGGGTCACGGTTTTATTCAGCAAAGCGCGGCGCAGCACGGTGGCGGCGCGAAACAGTGTGTCGCCTTCAGGCATGTGAATACGATGCCCTGACTGTGGGGGAATGAAACATGAACTCTCGACTGCAAACCCGAGGCGCGCGGCCGGTGACGGCAAAGGCATCCTCCACGATGGCCAACGCCCTGGGAGGCTCAATGGAGAGGAATGTTGTCCGTCGTGTCATCCTCATGAATGCGCCGGCGGCGTTCGGCGAGTTCGCCGAGGCTCCAGCTTGTCGGAAGCGCCGACCGCGCCAGCAGGTCGCGGGACGCCTCGGCGTCCGCAGTCGCGACACGCGCCTCGACCGCCAGATAGACCACGCATAAGATAATGGCGGCGCTGTAAAGCAGCCAGAAGACGTTCACACCGCCCAGCGCGACGCGCTCAGGATTGGCGAGCGCTGCGATCAGCGCGGCGGCGCTGAGGGCGAGTCCCCAGAAATGCGGCGCCAAGCTGCGTCGCGAGTGTCCCGCCCTTCGCTCCTTGGCCGTGACGACAAACCGGCCCGGACGCCGCATCAGTACCGAGGCGAAGGCGGCGGCAAGGATCGGCGCCGACGCAAAGGCCAGGATCGCTCCGCGCCACCGCCACTTGCGGCCACAGGCGTACCAGTGGGCCAGCTGCGTCGCCACCCAAAAGGGCGCGAAGTGGCGCAGGAACTCCAGCAGGCTGACGGAAGTGATCGCCGACACGCCCAGCAGGAGGGAGAAGATCGGACAAAGGAAGAACACGATCTGGCCCAGGCCGCACAAATAGTGCGTGCCGGACAGCGCGTACTGCGCGCGCTGCGGCGCCGTCAAACCGCCGGCCGCAGGCAGGAGGATGCGGCGCCACTCGCGACGCATAACGTCGAGCGTCCCCGCCGCCCAGCGCCGCTGCTGGCTGAAGTAGGCGGCCAGATCCTCCGGGCCAAGACCCTCGGCAAGAACTTCCGAAAGATAGATCGAACGCCATCGGGAGTGCAGCAGGATCGAGGCGGCAAAGTCCTCGGTCAGCGACTCTTGCGGCAGTCCGCCAATTTCATCGAGCGCCGCCGCGCGGATCACGACATTGGTGCCGCAGATGAATGCGCTGTTGAGGCGGGACTTGCCGGGACAGATCGTCTCAAAAAAGACCCTCTGCTGATCGTGCGCCCAGCGGGCCACGGAGTTTCCGAGGTTTCGATAATACTGCCCCGTCTGCACCCAGCCGATCTCCAGATCCGCGAACGGAGGGATCGTCCGCAGAAGAAACTCCGGCCTCGCCGCCATGTCGGCGTCGAAGATGACGATCAGCGACTCCCCAGTCGCGCCGAGGCTCTGGCGCGCATGCTCAAGGTTCCCCGCCTTGGCGCCGCCGCCTTCTTGACGCGTCACACAGAGAATGCCCAGTTTATCGGCAAGGCCCTCCATATCGCGCCACTCGGGATTCCCCGCGACATATCCATCGTTGCAGAGCGCGATTGTGACTTCGGTCTCGGGATACTCCCGAAGGTAGAAGTCGCGCGCCGCCAGCGCGCCACGGGCCGTGGGCTCCACGACGGCGCGTCCCTCGGCAACAGTCGGGATCAAGATAAAGATCGGCCTTCCTGTGGGAACGACGCCGGTGGCGAGCGGCGGCTCGGGGCGCGGCCAGACCGTATATTGGAACCCCAGGATCTGAGCGGCCCCAAACAGCTCGGCGACGAATAGTGGCAGCCCGATCCACCAGAATTCCCAGCTGATGTACGGAATGCGCCATAGGAAATACCATGGCGTCGCCATGGCGACAATGGCGGCGAGCGCCACCGTCACCCGCGGATGGCCGGCGCGCACGGACGCGACAACGATCCACAGGGCCAGTAACGCGGCGACGGACAGAGTATCCCAGCCGCTCCACGGCGGCGCGGAGGGCGCTCCTTCAACCGGCGCGGAGGGCGCTCCTTCAACCGGCGCAGGGGCCGGAGGAGCAGGCGGAACGTAAGTCACGCCGAGTACGGGGGCTGGCTGGTCCGCTCGTCGATAAACATGGATGTAATCCACATCAAACGTGCGTGGCCAGCCGTCTGGGGCGGGTTCGCCGGCGAAGCTGCCGCCAATCGCCGTGTTGACACGCAGGTACATCGGGATGGAGGCGACGCCGGTGTACATCTTCGCCTTGACCTTGCCATCAATCGACCAGCGGATGACGCCCGGCTGCCAGACGATCTCAAAGGTATGCCACTTTGTCCAATCCATCGCGAGGTCCGCACAGTTTGCATTCTCCTGCTGATGACCGCCGCCATCGCGCCAGTGATTGGTAATATAGATCGTCTGGGGCTCGATCCCGATATGCTCCGTGATATCGATCTCCGGCGGCCACTCCCCCGAAGCCGGCAATAAATAAACAGCGGACCACATTCCAGGCAGGTTCGAATAGCGACAACGGACCACGATACGACCGTAAGCCTGAGCAAACTTGTTGAGAGTTGTAATTTCGCCGGACGTAAAGCCATAGCCCTCCATGGATTTGCGCTCGCTTCGGATACTCAGAGCACCCTTCCTCAGCAGGACATCCTCCGGCAGAAAGTACTGGAGTGGATGCTCGTTGATATCCATCGGGCCATGGCTGGCCGTCCATTTCGTCGTGTCCAGGACATTATCATCGAACTCATCATCGAAGGTCATGATCCACTGCGGCGCGGACGTCTGGTGAGGACGAGCCTCGGCCCTCGCTGGACACAACGCGGCCAAGAGGAAGGAAAGCAGCAGGAATAACGCAGGGCGAAACGTCTTCATGGACAAGCCGCATCTCCCGGGGTTCCGGTCTGCACGCCGCGCGCATGGATCGTGGAGACCGGGAACCAGTGGATGTGGGCGTCCAGAAATGTGACGCAGGCGCCGCCCTGGTGACGCCCAGCGAAGGTATCGTCGTAGGCGAGGTTCATGTAGGCGTCGTTTGTCGTGGCGGCGGTGATCGTCGTCTCCTCACTGAAGAGCATGATCGATGAGGGAGCATCGAAGGCCGCCAGCGCCCGGCCCGGCCGAAATCCGTTCACGACATCCGGGGCAACCACGCAGGAGTTGATCGCATACGAATTGCCGGGGCTCTTCCGGATGGCGTCGCTGGGGCAGAGAAAGACATCGGAGCTGTGAAGATATGGGTAGAGACTGCCAAGCCTTGGGTCCATCTTAGACACCGCCGCCGGGGTCACGGCGAAGGAAGTGTAGAACATCCAGCCGCCCGTCACATCGACGCCGGCGGCCCCGTCGGCGGCGCCGGGAAGCACTTCGTCATTGTCCTGGATGTACTGGAGCGTCGCCAGAGCGATCTGCCGCTGATTGGAAGAGCAGGTCGTCTGACGCGCCTTCTCCCGCACTTTCGCGAATACGGGAAATAAGAGCGCAGCGATAATCGAGATGATGGCGATGACAACGAGCAGTTCGATCAATGTGAATCCGCGCAAGCGAGGCATGTGGATCTCCTTCGTCACCCATGGCGAAGCGACATTTGCAGGACCAGCACAAGTGTCGCTCACCATATTGGACAACGTTCCTGCCTATAACGTTGCATAAATTATTTTGTTTCGTCTTCCACGCCAGAGACAACACCTTCAAACCAGGGCGCGGGAGAGGGCGGGCGGCGCCAACTCGCCGCCGGGTATAATCCCGTCATCGATCTCAATGGCGACGGCGCACGACATTCTCGCCGCCGATCTCCGAGGTCCAGGAGTTTTCTTATGAGCGACGACGCTCGCGCCCTGCGCCGCGACTGGAACCTGTTCACCGCGCTGACGTTTTTGTTTTCCTTCGGGTTCGCCGTTTACATGGGCGTCTTCCAGAACTTTCTGCGCGATGAGCTGCACGCCGGCCCGTTCCAGCTCGGAAGCCTGGAATCGATGCGTGAGATCCCCGGGTTTCTCACGGCGATCATGGCCGGAACTCTGATTGCCCTGGCCGAATCGCGCGTCGCCGGTCTCGGCCTGTTAATCACGGGGATCGGGATCGGGGCGACCGGGCACATGCACAGCTTCGCGCCGCTAGTCGCGATCACGGTGTTCTGGTCGATCGGCTTCCACCTGTACGCTTCGATGTCCTCGGCGATCACTCTCACGCTCGCCAAGGGTCAGGAGGGCGGACGCCATCTCGGACGCATGGCGGCGGTCGGCTCGGTCGCGACGCTGGCGGGCCTGGGGATCGCCTGGCTGATCAAGCAATTCTTTGACGCCGTCCCCTACAACACGTTCTTCTATCTGGCGGGCGCGTCCATCTTCGCCGGCGGCGTCCTCTGCATGATGCTTGGCAGCCACTCCGCCTCCGAAGGAACGCGCGCCCGTCTGATTCTGCGCCGCGAGTACGGTCTGTTCTATCTGCTGACCTTCCTGGAAGGCTGCCGCCGCCAGATCTTCTCGATCTTCGCCTCATTCGCGCTGATCCTGGTCTACCAAGTGCCGCTCCAGCACATGCTGGCGCTCCAGCTGATCAACGCGATCTTAATCGCCGCGACGGCGCCCTACATCGGTAAGTTAGTAGACCGCAAGGGCGAGCGCGGGCCGCTCACATTCTACAGCATCGGCCTGATCCTGGTCTTCCTCGGCTACGCCACGCTCCGAACCGTCGGCGCCCTTTACGCCCTGTTCCTACTGGACAATATCCTGTTCACCTTCGGCGTCGGCTTCACGACCTATCTCAATCGCATCGTCCGCAAAGGCGAGCTGACCCCTTGCATCGCGATGGGCCTGACCATGAACCACGTCGCCGCCGTCACCGTCCCCATCGGCGGCGCATGGCTGTGGCAGCACTTCCACAACTACCAGCTCCCCTTCTGGATCGGCGTCGCCATCGCCGCCGTCTCGCTTATCGCCATGCACTGGCTGCCGACCGGACCACCGCCGGCTAAGCATGTGAGCGATGCGGAAGTGGAGATGGAGGCGGTGGAGGAGAAGCTGGGGCGGGTTTAGAGTGGATTATGAGAGCATAATTAGATAGTGATTCGTGAGCGTAGACAATTAATAGGCCGGCGGTTGAAACCGCGCCTACAAGATCGCGGAAGTCCGCCTGCGCGGACTACATATTCACACCGTGAGCGTCTAGCAAAAAGCCCTGTTTAGGCGCTACCGTTTAGGATTATGTAGTCCCCACAGGACAGGGGGACTTCTGCGATCTCGGAGGCGCGGTTTCAACCGCCGGCCTCTTCCGTGCTCATTGCGTCATGAAATTGGCAAAACTCATCAACCGCCAGGTCCTATTTTGAATGGCGTTGCGCTTATCCCTCCCACAACTGTTCCTCCAGCGTCGTCAAAAACTGCTCCGCGACGGACGCCGCACGCGCTTCGTCGCGGTCTCGGATTGCCTCCCAGAGATGCTGGTGAATATCGCAGTGGGTTGCGAGCGGATACTTCTCCATATTCGCAACGACTAAACTGCGCAGGGGCGATTCGAAGTTTTCATAGAGGGACAGGAGGGTGGCGTTGTGCGCGGCGGAGGCGACGCCGAGGTGGAAGGCGATGTCGGCTTCCAGGAAGCGCCAGCTTTCGTCTTCGTCGGCGGCTTGGCGCTGCTGGGCTAGAAGCGCCTCCAGTCCTGCGAGTTCTTCGTCCGTGCGGCGCAGCGCCGCCAGACGTACGATTTCCAGCTCCAGACCTCGCCGGATTTCTAAAAGCTCGCGTAATGGCGCATTCGAAACACACGTCGTGATGTTGACAGTCTCCATATGGGTATATACCGTGTCTGACCACAAGACTCCAGTAAAATTACTGGGAACAATCTACGACGCAATTGAGTTCGGAAAATGGGGCGCGCTCAGCGTCAGAGCGGCATCAAATCATATCAAGAGGGAACCATGGCAAATCGCACACTGGGAAATTCAGGGATCGAAGTCGCGCCGCTGGCCTTCGGCGGCAATGTCTTCGGATGGACAGCCGATGAGGCTCGCTCCTTCGAACTGCTCGACGGCTTTACGGCGGCGGGATTCAATCTGATCGATACGGCGGACGTCTACACGATCTGGGTCCCCGGCAACAAGGGCGGCGACTCCGAGACGATCATCGGCAAGTGGCTGAAAAGCCGGGGCAATCGCGACAAGGTTGTGATCGCGACCAAAGTCGGGATGGAAATGGCGCCGGATAAGAAGGGCCTGAAGAAGGACTATATTTTCCGAGCGGTCGAAGATTCACTCGCGCGCCTGCAAACGGATTATATCGATCTCTACCAATCGCATCGAGACGACCCAGAAACGCCGCAGGAAGAAACGCTGTCCGCGTTCGCCGAACTGGTAAAACAGGGTAAGGTGCGCGCCATCGGCGCGTCGAACTTCTCGGCGGCGCGTCTGATGGAGGCGCTGGAGATCAGCGAAAAGAACGGCTTCCCGCGCTATGAGACGCTTCAGCCGGAATACAACCTTTACGCCCGCGCGGAGTTCGAAGCAGAACTAGAGCCGCTGGTCCTTAAGCACAACATCGGCGTGATCAACTACTTCGCGCTCGCCAGCGGCTTCCTGACGGGCAAGTATCGATCTGAGGAAGATCTGTCCAAGAGCCCACGCGGCCAGGGCAACAAGAAATATCTGAACGAGCGCGGCTTCGCCATTTTAAAAGCGCTGGACGATGTGTCCGCCAAGCACGCCTCCACCCCCGCCCGCGTCGCCATCGCATGGCTCATCGCCCGGCCCAGCGTCACGGCGCCGATTGCGAGCGCGACAAATCTGGATCAGCTCAATGATCTTGTGGAGTCTACGAAATTGACGCTGGACACGGCGGATATCGCGCGACTGGATGCGGCGAGCGGGTAGGATTTTGCCCTCACACAATTGCTCATACGTAACTCACCCCGGTGCTTCTGTCCTTCGTGACCTACCCCCGGCCTTCGGCCGAAGGCCGGGGGGAGGTCATATGTGAGAGGGGATGGCC
>NZ_JBDSQY010000131.1:0-44103 GCF_039929585.1 Capsulimonas sp. | reverse complement strand
AATCCGTCCAGGCGCATTCCTAATGTCGTTTTGCCGGCCGTAAGAGGCCGAAGCGAGCTGCCGGCGGCCACATCCCGCACGAACCAGCCACTTTTGGCGCCCGGTGGCAGCGTCGGCGGAGCGAGATCCTGCCCGTCGAACAGATTGTTCGAGGTCACTTCATGGGCGCTGAAATCGTCGAACCAGGCCGTGCCCGTATGGTTGCGAAAGAGGGCGTAGATGTTGAGAGATTTGACGGGCTTGCTCGGGAAGAGCATTAGCTGCTGGCGTTTCCAGTCGTGCGTTCCCGTTTCGAAGGGCGCAGTCTGGCCCCAGAGGGAGCTGCCGTCCTTGTAATTCACATCGACATAGACCGAGTAATCGTTGTCCGTGACGCCGTCCACATCGAGAGCCTTGCTCCAGCCGGAGATCAGGATCGGAAGCGTGCGGGTTTGATTGACATTCCAAGCCACGAATGCGCCGCCCGTCTGCCCGCCGCCGAGGTTCTGGCGGCGCAGACTGTGCGCGCCGCTGTGATGGGCCTGCGTGTCGATTTCGTATCCTTCGCCGTAGGAGGTCCAGCCGCTGATTTTCGCGGGGACCTGTACGTCCGGCTGCTCGAAGCCGCCGTTGGGAAACGGCGCCGGCGCGCTCCAGGCGGCGGTCGATCCGAGCAGCAGAGACACGGTGAGAAGCATCGGGAAATTACATGGTCGATTTGTCATTCTTAAGTTCCCGTCTGTTATTTTGCAGCGTTTGACATGCCTTTGGGGATTGGGTACAATCCTCAAGCCGCCACGCTGTTTCCGATCCCATAACACTGATGAATATCGTTGAATTCGCGAAAACTTTGAATCTGAGCATCGGGACCGTCTCACGCGCTTTGAACGACCGCGCCGAAGTCAGTCCCAAGACCCGTCAACTTGTTCTTGAGAAGGCCGAGGAGCTTGGGTTCGTCCGCAACGCCAACGCCCGCCGTTTGGTGACCGGCCGCAACTACATGATCCGTTTGGAGTGCCCTTACAGCACGCACATTCTTTCGGACCGGTATCTTGTGGAGCTGGCGCGCGGGGTCGAGGAAGTCGCCGGCGCCCATGGCTACGATCTTCTGCTGCACCTGGGAACGCGCCGCTCGAATGCGGTGGAAGTTCAGGATGTCGACGGACTGGTCATCGTGGCCGGCCCGGAAACCAACGCCGACGATCTTCGCACCCTCACCCACGCCGGCCAAATTCCAGCGGTCGTGATCTCCGGCGCCGCTCCGCTGGAATTTCCCAAAGCATCCTTTGTTTGTCTGGATACGCTGCCCGGCGTCCGCGAAGCGCTTGCGCGCTTGGCGGAACTGGGACATACTCGTGTCGGCTACATCGGCAGCGGCCTTTCCGACGATCGGGTTCGCGACGGTTTCCCACGCTTGATGGCCGAGGTCGGTCTGACTTACGATCCTGCGCTGTCGATTGAAGCTGGCGTTTCCGCCGATGAAGGCCGCAAAGCCGCCCTCGCGCTGCTCAGCTCCCCCGAGCCTCCCACGGCGCTATTCGCCCGCACCGACATTCTCGCCACCGGGGCTGTCCAGGCTGTCTCTCAGATCGAAAAAAGCGTTCCCAGTGATGTCTCCGTCATCGGCCACGATAACATCGAGGCCGCGGCGCTGGTCAATCCGCCGCTCACCACCGTCGATATCAACATCCCCGATGTCGCCGCCCTCGCCGTCCGCGCTCTTCTGGCGATGGTTATCGACAAAGCCGAACCGACGGTTCAGACACTCGGCGCCCACTTGATCGTTCGTAAGTCCTGCGGACCGGTTCGTTCATGATCAAATAGTGCTTCCCATTCTGGGGAGCCTGAGAAGATGCCCCTCCGCCCCACAGGATATAGGAAGGCCCCTCCGCCCCAATTCTGGGGGACCCGATTTCGGACCATGGCATTTTCCGGTCCCCCAGAATTGGGCGGAGGGGCCTTCCTATATCCTGTGGGGGCAGAACCCCTCTACACCACCCGCGCAAATTCCAGTTCCCGCTCCGTCTCCACTTCCAAAGCCCGTTCCGGGTAGGCCGCCGGCCACTGAACGTCTTGGAACCGATGCGTCGCCGCCGATTCCTTGGCCTTCAGACACATCAGCGCGCTGGTGAGACCTTTCTCAAGCGGCGATACGGATTCTTCGGTTCCCCGGATCACTCCGACAAAGTTAGCCGCCAGCATCGCGTCTCCGCCGCCGTGCGCTTCTTCCGTTCCAAACTCGTGCGTCTCCACCTGATCGCTATGGTGCAGGTAGACCTTGAGGCGCTCCGGATACCAATCGAACTCGATGGTGCCGTGGTAACCGATCAGGGTCGCGCCGCGTCGCGCGGCTTTGTTGCGGGCGTAGAAGTTCTGGCTGTAGGCCACATGCATTCCAGACTCGTACTCGATCAGGGCGCTGCCCGAGTCCTCGTTGCCGGTGTCCACGGCGAAGGCGCACATCTCCTTGGCAGGCTGGTTCAATGGGATCGGCGCCAGTCGCGACGGGTGATACGGGCTTTCAAAGCAGACTTTTTTCTCGGCGCAGTCCATACAGCGCAGTCCCGCCGGATGCTCGCCCCGGAAGATGCGCTTCGAGGTCATCGCGCTGATGACGCGGGGGCGCATATCGCCCAGCAGGTAATTGATGTAATCGAAATCGTGAGTCGCCTTTTGCAGGAACAGGCCCTGCGTCTCGGCTTCGTCCCGGTACCATGTCTGGAAGTAGACATTGCCGTAAGGGACGTTATTCCAGGACTGCACGTGCTCGACGGCGCCGATCTTGCCCGAATCGATGATCTGGCGGGCGAGGCGGACGAGACGCGACAGGCGCAGCGGGAAGGAGACGACCACGCGGGAGGACCGGGCTGCGCGCAGGATCATCAGATCGGACAGCGATGTTCCGACCGGCTTCTCCAGCAGCAGCGCGATATCACGCGCCATCACCTTGACCGCCATCTGCGCATGCAGGCTGCACCGGGTTCCGATGATCACCCCGTCGAGCGCCTCCGTGTCCAGCATCTCATCGGCGTCTTGATAGAAGCGCGGCAGATCCATCGCCGGGTCGGCGGCAAGCAATTCTTTGCGAAGGGCGTCGCACTGCGGATCGGCGATCGCCGTGAGGCGCGCTTCCGGGTCCTGGGCCTGAATCATCCGCACCATATGGCGGGCGCGCTCGCCGAATCCGATCACTCCCAGCCGTATTTGGGAAGACATAATTACGTTCCGATCTATAATTTCTTGAGTTTATTTGCGGGGCGCGGCCGCGCGCCCGAGAATGGCGTCCATCGCGTTGGACGTGTTGGCGATGCGCACCTCAGGATAGTGGCGGTACGCTGGGATCATTTCGGCGGCGAGCGGCCCTGAGTAACCGATGTCGCCAATCGCCTGCATGACGGCGGGCCAGTTCACATCGCCCTCCAGCAGATCCACAAAGCCTTCCACTGTTCCCACCGCGCGCCGGAAATCCTTGAAATGGATCCCGGCGACGCGCGGGCCGAGGATACGCAGCCACTGCTCAGGATAGCCGAAGAGCAGAACGTTCGCGACATCGACATAAGCGCCGATCGCCGGGCTTTCGAACTGATCGATAAACCGCGCCATCTCCAAGGGGCTGAGCAGGAATTTGTTCCAGACGTTTTCGATCCCCAGCCGTACGCCGCACTTTTCGGCAAGCGGCAGAACTCGCTTCAGTCCCTCGGTCGCGCGGTCCCACAAGATTCCGTAATCGATTACGGAATCAGAAGGCAGAAAGAAAATGTCCACCGCGCCAGGGATTGTGAGCAGCGTTCGCGCTCCCAGCCACGACGTGATCTGGATCATCTTCTCCAGCGCGCTGACGGCGCGCTCGCGGTCTTCCAGCGAATCGCTGCCGAGAGCGTAGCTCCAGTAAAGCCCGGATGCGACGCTCGCGACTTGAATTCCCACTTTTTCGGCGTGCGCCAGGATCGCCCGGCATCGCGCTTCGTCGGTCTCCAGTCCCAGCGCGCCCGTCTCGCCGATACACAGCTCGACGGCGTCGAAACCATGACGGTGTGCGATCTCCAGGCATTCCTCGACGGCGAGAACGCCGTCGAGGCCTCCGGGCAGCGACCAGTAGTTGAGTGACTTGAGCAGCATGAACGATCCCTCTTCAGGCCCTAATGGGCGGTATTACAGGCTAAACGTCGCCGCGATGCTGCCGTCGCCGCATCCCGTGCCGGCGGCATACAGAACGCCAGGACCGCCGCTCACCGCCGCCGTCGTGTTGCAGTCTGTTTCCGTGGGGTTGGTGTAACCAGCAGACACGGCGCTGCCGCGCATCCACTTGGCGTGGCCGTCGGCGAGCAGGTAGTTCGAGCCGTCTGTGTGACGTCCTAGCGTAGCGGCGTAGCGCGAATAGTCGACGGAAGTGACGCCATGCATGTACCCGGTCGCCATCTTGAGATGCGCAGGGGTGTCGAAGGCTCCGGCCCCCGAAACGACCATAGCATTACCGCCACCGCTGATTCCGAAGCCTGCGGGCGAAGATCCGCCAAAACCGCTGGTGTCCTGCGTTTCGGTGCTGACGTCCAGGGTGCTGCCGGCGTCATAATAGGTGCCCTGCACTTCGAATACCAGGACAGTCTTGGACGGGGAAATATACTGGGCGATGCTATAGCTATCCACGGTGGAGCCGTCAGGGTTTGAGTTGTTACTGTTATAAGCGTAGGAGCTGTATTCCTTGGTTCCGGTGCTGTCGCTAGGACAGAGGTAAACAGCCTTGCTCTTAACGTAAGGGTAGACCTGTCCGGCCCAGCCGTTGCCGCCGGGGTAGAACCAGTTGATTCCGCCAGGGTACTTTTCGTCATTGTCCTGGCTGTACTGCATGAAGGCAAGCCCCATCTGTTTCTCGTTGGATAAGCAGGCGGTCTGGCGGGCCTTCTCGCGGGCCTTGGCGAAGACGGGGAACAAGATGGCGGCGAGGATCGCGATGATTGCGATGACGACGAGCAGTTCAATAAGGGTAAAGCCTTTGCTTTGATTGCAGCGTTTCATTTTCGTTCTCCTGTAGGATCGAATAGATGGAATCAGACATTTCGAAACGGCCGTATCTTCCCACTGGCCAGCAGGAAGGCGCCGTCGAACAAAGAATGAGCGACGCTGCCACTCTTTCGTAAAGGTTTACGGTGTCTGTTCGATATTATATTATGGGTCTGGATTTTTGTCAAGGATTTTCTTCCAACCGTCGAATATTATTTTCAAAACCCCGTATTTCCACCTACTGGCAGGACCGAAAATCCCATTGAAGTTCTCCTGGGAGGCTTGGCTCTCAATGAATAAAACACTGAGACGATCGTAATCGTTTACGCAGCAGAATACTTCCGCAGCGATGGCTCGATATCGGATTCAGAGGAAACAAACATGAGTAAACAACTGATGAGCACTGCTTGTTTATGCCTTTCTTTCTGGGCGGCGACAGTCGCTCATGGGCAGCGACAGGCGGCGGCAGCGTCGAATCGCTCGAAGAACATCAATCCTTTGACGCCCAGGCAAAAATCGGTTTTGAATCGAATGGCTTCATCGGATAGCGCCGCTGCGGCCAATCTGGACAAAGGGAAATACGCCGCCGCTGAGGCGAGTGCGCGGCAGTCGCTTGCTCTCGGGATCGGGTCCGGCAAAGGGCAGGAACTGTTAGCCGAGGCGCTGAACGCGGAGGGCAAGTCCAAGGAAGCCCTGCAAGTT
The DNA here is from genome assembly GCF_039929585.1 of Capsulimonas sp. Classification (NCBI taxonomy): domain Bacteria; kingdom Bacillati; phylum Armatimonadota; class Armatimonadia; order Capsulimonadales; family Capsulimonadaceae; genus Capsulimonas; species Capsulimonas sp. Next base: position 38,421 of record NZ_JBDSQY010000131.1, on the reverse strand, counting down.
TATCGACAAATTGCCGCGCAAGGCGGTCAATTTCCACGCAATATGCTGCCTTACGCTTTGCTTCTGCTGAAAGCAGGACAGTGGCCCCAGGCTGTTTCCGCTTACAATACGGTGCTGCCATTTTTGAGCGATGGTGACCTGGTTCAGGCGAACCTCCATTTCTCATTGAATAAGCTCGATTCGCTAGGCTTGGAGACAGCGATACACATCGGCCTCGGACTTACCTATGTATCTTCCGACAGCTGGGGCGGTCACTCTCGGAAGGATCGGGCGATGTTGGAGTTCGATCAAGCCCTGCGCTTGCAGCCAGCATCCGCCCTGGCAAACTACTATTACGGATATGGCTGGAAGCAACTTGACCCAAAGGACACGAGGAAGCATCAGCAAGCCGCAAAGGCTAAGGCTGCGCTTCAAAAAGCGGCTTCTTCTGGGAATAGCAGCGTGAAAAAGGCTGTGAATAGACTGAACAGCCCCAATTGATTGCCAGAGCAGTCAGGAGGCTAATGCGCGGCGAATTGCCGCTACAAACTCAGAAATGTCGTCCTCAGTCGTGTCGAACGAGCAGACCCAGCGTACTTCGTTTCGGGACTCTTCCCAGGTGTAGAATGAGAACTCCGATTGGAGCGTCTGGATCGCCTTGGCCGGCAGCACGGCGAATACGGCGTTTGCCTGAACTTCCTGTGTGACCGTGACGCCCGGGATTTGGCGGGCCTGATCGCCCAGTATCTTCGCCATGGCGTTGGCGTGCTGAGCGCTGCGCAACCACAGATCGTCTTCCAGGATCGCCGTAAACTGCGTGGAGAGAAAGCGCATTTTGGAGGCGAGCTGCATCGCTTGCTTGCGCAGATAGGGCGTGGATTTGGCGAGTTCCTCATGGAACACCAGCAGCGCTTCTCCAAACATCAGCCCATTTTTCGTGCCGCCGAACGTGAGAACATCGACGCCGGCATCCACCGAAATCTCCCGTAGACTGGCGCCCAGGCTCGCCGCCGCATTGGCGAATCTTGCGCCGTCCATATAGAGATAGCAGCCGTGCGCGTGCGCGTAATCGGCGAGCGCCCGGATTTCAGGAACGGTATAAACGGTTCCTACCTCGGTCGCCTGCGTAATCGAGATCACTTTGGGCTGCACGTGGTGAACGTCGCCGAACCCATGCATGTGGCGTTCGACAAGCTCGGGCGTCAGCTTGCCGTCGGGCGTCGGAACTGTCAGCAATTTGCAGCCAGTGAATCGCTCCGGCGCCCCGCATTCGTCCACATGGATATGGGAGTTTTCCGAGCAGATCACCGCCTCATAAGAACGCAGCAGCGTTTGAAGGCCGATGACATTACCGCCCGTGCCGTTAAAAACGAAGAAGGGATGGCACGCCTCGCCGAAGTGCGCCTTGACCGCCGCTTCGGCTTCACGCGTATAGTCATCATCGCCGTAGCCCCGCGTATGCCCGCTGTTCGCCCGGGCCATCGCCGCCAAAATGGCGGGATGCACCCCCGCGTTATTATCGCTCGCAAATCCTCGCTTCATTCGTGTCCTCCGTAGGTGTTATACAGCATAAACAGGAATATAATGTTACAAGGAACCATGGGTGAATCGCGCCGATCGTGCGACAGGAGACCTCGTCATGTCCAAGTTCAAGTTCGCGTTCTCGCTGCTGCTCGGCGCGGCGTGTCTCAGCGTCGGAGGCGCGGCGCGCGCCGCTGTTCCCGGGCCGCTCAATCCCAAGCACCAATCGGTATTCGTTCAGGACTTCACCCAGATGAAGACGCTGGCCGTGGCGCCGCATTTGATCGGGAAGGGAACCTGGATCGCGCATACGCCTTCGTACTCGGACTGGTTTGCATTTGCCGATCCCGGCGATGATGGTCATCCGTTTAGCCTCAAAGGCGGCTATCTCACCATTCGCGTGCAAAAAGACGGGCATGATCCTAACAACTGGTTTGCGGGATACAGCGGCGGTCTGCTGTCGTCGATGGACGAAAAGGGCGCGGGGTTCGCGCAGAAGTACGGTTATTTTGAGGCGTCCATGCAGACGCCTGGCGGCCCGAATACGTGGCCGGGTTTCTGGCTGCTCGACGCGCCGACTCTCACGGATAAGACCTTGACCGAGGGGGCGGAGATCGACATCACCGAATCGTATGGAAATTTCGGGACGGGGGCAGGGCAGAAGCCGGCGGGCGATCCCGAGCAGAACGGTCTTGCGTGGCATCGCTGGGGGCATAACGGCGCGCCTGGGTCCGGTGATGGAATCTTTGTGAAGGGGCCGGGGATAACGACGGGCTTTCATACCTATGGCGTGGATGTGGAGCCGGATTTTATTACCTGGTACTTCGATCGCAAGCAAATCTGGCGAATTCCCACGTTTGCGTCGGCGCGGCGGCCGATGTTCGTCCTGGTCAATCTTGCGCTCGGCGGCGGGACGCATAACAATGCGGATGGGAGCGCTTACGATTGGGCGCTGACGCCGATCCCGTCGGACCTGAAGGTCAAGTACATCGCCGTCTGGTCCAGCCCCAACAGTCCCAATTATAAAGGCAAGCCCGCCGCCCCGACCCAGGCCGCCGCCGTCGCGGGCGATGCGAAGGTCGCGCTGACCTGGACCGGCGGCGGCCTGCGTTACAACATCTACCGAGGGACATCTCCTATGCGCCCAAGCGCCAAGCCGATCGCCGCCGGGGTGACCGAGGCGTCGTACCTGGACACCAAGGTCAAGAATGGGGCCACGTATTATTACCAGGTCGCCGCCGTCAATTCCTACGGAGAAAGCCCGCGCTCTCCGGAGGTCAGCGCCCAGCCGGGCGTCTCCAAGTCGGCATCGGCGGTATATGCCGGCGACGATTTGAAAACTCAGGGCGACTGGCGGAGCGTCTACGGCGCCGACGGTTACAATATCATTGGGGACACCGCGCATTATCCGTCCTATGCGTCCGTCAGCGCCTCCACGAGCAATATCTTTACCTGGGCGCCGTCGGGCGATAAACGGGCGCTGGAGAAGTCAGACTCGGCAAAAGAGCGGATCGTTTCGGAGCTGCACGCCGACAAAACAGTCATGCTGGATATCGATTTGACCGACGGTAAACCGCACAAAGTCGCGCTTTACTTCCTCGATTGGGACCGCAAAGGGGAGGTCAACGATATCCAGATCAAAGACGCCGTATTTGGGAATGTGCTGGATTCTCGCTCGTTCGCCTCATTCGCCGATGGCAAGTACGGTGTTTGGACACTGAAGGGCCACGTCCAAATCGTCGTGACGAACGCCGCGCCCGCCGCAGCAAATTCCCAGGCCACCCTGAGCGGCTTGTTCTTTGGCTCGGCCGCGAGCGCTCCGCCGCCATAGCGCAAGCCGATCCACAATTCATGCAGGTAAGAGATCGACATCGACTGCATCCATACTACGAAGAGGGTTTCATAAAATAAATAATAATCATGTGAAAAGTTTTGAAGGGAATATTGGGCGCCAGCATCGAAGCAAATGAAGACACAATTCCTTGGATAGCATTCGAGCAGTCCTTACCGGCGCTCGATGTTCATCCTTCATGAGGAGCTGTTTTCGAGCGTATCGTATTTCGACCAAGAAAGCGCCCGCTATGAAGACTTTTTCGTATCACTGCTTAATAACGGCTTTCGCCCGTGACTTTGCGGACAGTGACAACGCAAGCTTACAGGCGCGTTACGCCACTCTCAAATCCCCCGAAGGCGGTCGCCTGTGAATTGGCGGAGCGTCGCCAAGTTTTTTCTCCACCCCATAACATGACCCTCACAAACCGCCGCCGCGCTGTTTTGCGGCCGCGCGGCTGCAGCGGGAGGATCGGCGCAAGCATTCGTCTTCATGAAGACGCCAATGCAGCCCGCCATTGCGAAATCAGCGATGATTACGGATACCACTCCATTGAAACTGACATCCATCCTGCCTGTTGTCTGCCTTTGTCCAATGCTTCTCGCGGCGGGAGCAATTGTGCATAACTACACGTCGTCCAATGTCCGCGCCGCCAAAATTGAAAATGACTATCCGATTGTGAAGCAGCACGGCATCTACAGCAAGAAATTAAGTCAAAACTTTAAGTCACACTCTTATGTTGTGACACGCTTCGAATCGTTCGATTATTACACGCTGACGAAACATGCGTCGCTTGTCAATGATGGGAACGAGATGCACGAGTTGGAAGCCGCGCATCGCCGTCACGATATTTCCAGGCTGCATGCCCGCAGTCAATCCTCTGGCGCCGATAAGCAGGAATCTGGGTACATTCCATCTCAACCGTAATCGTGGCGCTGGCGGAGCGTGCTTCGGCCAGATCTGGGGAGGTCCGATGACAGACGAACAACAGACCGATCTTCAGGCGGAAAATGCGCGGATGGCGGTGACGCTGGAGCGTTACGCCGGAGCGCTGGAGGCGATTGGAGACACTCAATCCCTGGAGGAATGCCACGCTCTGGCGGCTGAGGCGCTGACCGAGACCGCCGCCCACTCTCACGTTATCCCCGATGACGCGCGCCCGCCGCATTCCGAATATGTCGCGAAGGCGCTGGATGCGCTGGAAGAGCTTGACGCATAGTCCGGGCATATATTTGGACAAACGACGGCCCCCAATGCATTCTGTGCATTGGGGGCCGTTTTTATTTGCGATCTGGGAGGGGCGCGGCCCTACGGGACGCGATCCAGCCGGAACTGCTGCTGAGCATTTCCGTTATCGGGATACTGCTGGAGCGGGATATTGTCGCCGGTTGCGCCGCCGGGGATATCCCAGCTCATGCCGTCGTGTACGAAGTAGAACTTATTCAGCCCGTTGGTCTTCGGGACGATACGCACTTTCTGATAGCCCGTGTTCGCCGAATCGTAATCGAGGATCTGGGTGTTCGCGGCGGCGGCGGTGGAGCCTCCGACGACGGAGAGCACTCGGGTGAGAGCCATAAAGCTGGTGACCTTCAGGTCCGCGCCGCCCACGCTTTCGAAGCGCCATTTGAACCAGGGGTTGGCTTCCCAGCTATACTGGATGACGGGAGCGCCGTTCGCGCCCGTGGCGCCCTGGACGCAGACATACTTGCCGGCTGCGGTCCGCGCATAGTAGTCGCCCCACGGCTGGAGACGCCACAACTGGTTCGCCGCGCCGGTGTCGGAGTTTTGCTGCACCTTGGCGTCATTGGTGGTCGCCGAGTTCAGCACTTCCAGGATCAGGCCGCTCTTGACGTTCTTGATCTTGAAGTAACCATTGCCGGCGTCGATCAGGTCGAACTGCTGAGCCGTGTTGTTGCCGGTGTAATCCCAGGCGTAGAGCTGGGCGCCGGCGGTTGTCAGATCCTGCTGAATACAGGCGACCTTTCCGGTCGCGTAGGAATGGATCTGGAAGTGGTTCCCGGCTTCCGTGGGCTCCAGCGACCAGCGCTGGTTCGGTCCGTTGACGTCGTAGCTCCACTGATTGATCCGCGCGCCGTTTCCGCTGTCGCCGCCGATCATATCCAGCGCCATGCCGCTATTTTTGTTGACGATCATAAACAAAGGCGTGCTGGACGCGGGGCCGTCGGTGGGGAAGCTGGTGTTGTAGATTTGCGCGCACTTGGCGGCGTCGGCGAAGTCCATCAAAATGGCGCCGTACTTGCCGCTCTTGTTCGTGTTGAAGTAGGTCACCAGGCGCGGGTTGATGTTGTTGGAGACGTTCGGAATGTTGGGAATCCCGAATACGCCGCTCTGCACGCCGCTCGCGAAATTGACGTACAGCGTGCTCGGGCCGCCGTAATGCGCCTCGGTGAGAAGCTGTGTGATCTGCGCCCACTTCGTGTTGTTATCCGAGACATTGTAGTTGTCCTGAACGCGCAGATAATTCCCGGTTTGGAACGAAGTATTGTCCGGCCAATTCGAAGCGTCGATGCCCTTCGGCAAGGAGCCGGCGCCGAAACGGCGGAACAGAACGATCTTACCGCGCGCCTGGGTCAGTGTCGGAATCCCCGAGCCGAGATACCACTTGGTTGGGTTTTTGGCGACATAGGAATCAAACGTCTGCTCGAACGAGCGTGTATTGCCGGAAGCCGTATACTCTTCCTTGACGCTCATGATCACGGTTTCACTGGGGTTGGCGGCTAAGAAAGCAAAAGTTGCATTCAAAACGTCGTCAAAATTAGCGTTTTCGTAGACCTGACCATGATGGATCGCGAAGGCGTCATTGAGGTGGCGGCATCGGATGTCCATGAACCGGACGCCCGCATTTAGCTGGTCTCCGAAACTGAGGGTTTGACACTTGGCGGTGCCCGAAACGGGTTCGCTCAGAGCGCCCGAGTCGTGCGTTCCTGGAATGGAGAACTGGGACAGCGGTAGATTGCCGTCGAGTCCGTTCATCCAGTTGTTGCCTGCAGCGCCGGCGCTGAGGGGCATGGCCGCGAGCAGCATGCTGAGAATTCCACGCGTAATGAGTTTCATGTCTCTCCGTTTTCTGTGTAACCACACGGCTATGTGGGCTGGTCTTAGCGCTCCTCGTGGGAGACGCTTCCGGATTAGGTCGAATGCTCGCGCTTCTGCAAGTCCCGTCCGCGCGAACAACACTACTATAATGCTAACGCGCCAAACTGTCAAGCATCTGTGCAAGATTTAACACAAGGGCGCTTATTGTTAAGAAGTTGTTAAGGAATTGTCTCAGAATGGAGTTGTTTTGAATGCGTATTGTACCAATTGCATGTCTAGGGATGGAGAGGTGAGATTGGTTTGCGAAACCCCTGATGTGTGTGGGAAGCCGCCAGATTGGCTCGGCGCATGGGCTCCAGCAGTGCCCACTTGGGATTGTCGGTAATATCCACTAAGCCGAATGCATAGTGCTCACCGTACACCGCGCCCGGGCCATGGCCGGGGCCGCGCCCCGACGCCGGCTCGTCGCGGTACTGGAACCACGCCGCGCCCACGCAGAAGGGATTGCGGGCGGCGGCTTCGGTATAGCGCGTGTAGAGGCGTCCCGAGTCCGTCTCGTTTTGCGCCCATGCCGCATCGTAATGTCCGAAACCGCGTTTGCCCTCGTACTGCGGGGGAAAGGAAAATTCCCCGCACAGTACGGGCTTTCCGCTTTCCCGAATTAGCCGGCTGAGACGCGCGTCGGCGAACTCAAAGCCATAGTTGTCATAGCCGATTAGGTCGCAGTGACGTGCGATCAGCCGCCAATCTTCCTCGTTTTCCCACCAGCCGGGCACGATCCAGAAGCCTGCATAGAGACGCTGCGGGTCCAGGGATTTCATGGTTCGCTGCACCAGGCCGTAATAACGGTCCGCATAGAATCGGCGCAGCGTCTCGACATCCGCATTGGGAACTTTGATGGTCGCGGAGCCATACTTGGCGTCGTCCCCAGATCCCTTTACGCCCCATGCCGCGGAGAGCTTCGTGGCGTCCCCGCCATATTGACTGGCAATGGCTTCATCGGTCAGCGCCCGCTTCGCTGGAACGTCTGAACCCATCGCCAGGATCCGCCGAATTTCCTCGCCGGTAATGATTTCATCGTATTCATTCCCAAGCGACCATGCGATGACTGTGGGGTCATGAAGATGCGGCGTGATTTGCGTCGCCAGCGAAGCGCGCAGCTTCTCCTGAATTGCGGCGTCGAATGGGTCCGGGTGGCCGGCGAGGGAGGGAACACCGCTTCGGCTAAGCACTGGGAGCGACGGGACTCCTGGAAGAAAGTCGCTCCACTTGCCGAGGCCGGAGAATCCCCATGCTTTCACGCGGCGCGTTGTGCGCTGTGGAAATACGCTGCGCCAGTCCGAACCATATTTGCGGACCAAATTGACAGTGGCGAAGCTGACGGATTCGGTCCCCGGATCTTTGCCCCAGGAGTCGCCTCCCCAGGCGGCGGCCGTTGCTCCATCGCGGGGCGGCAGCTTGGCGAATATTCCTTCTCTGCCCGTAATGGGTGTCCGCTCCCATTCCAATGCAGGCGCTGTGGAGACGCCGGTATAGAAACATGGGTTTCCCTCGGGAGTTAAGAGCCACCACACCCCCGCGTGCCGGACCGTGCGAAACACGCTGGATTTCGCGCCATGCCAGCCGGCCTTGCGCCAGCCGCCGTAAGCATCATAATCGCGCTGGGAAGCGGACCAGGCTTGAAGACGCCGGTCTTCTTCGGCGACGTCATGGCGCAGATCGGCGTCCCGCATAGTCTTCCCAGGCCAGGAAGCGCCGGCGACCTGTCCATATGGATCGATCAGCGGCGCGAGAAGCGCAAGATCGGGCGGTGGCTGGGAAAGATGAAATACAGCTTGAACGGTGAGAGAACGTCCAGACGCAAGAGTCCAGTTCTCTACGCGCTGGGGAGTTTGCGGCTCGAACAGCATCAACGTGGGGGAGAGGGCGGGAAAAGTGAGCGCCAGTGGCTTTCCAGATTGCGGCGTGACATGCAGATCCGTAAGTACGATCCAATAGTCGGCGGGGCCATGCGCCCAGCCTGGGATCGCGCCGGCAAGCACAGGTCCGGTGATGGGCGCCAGGCGTCCCGCGTCGTCTTCGGCGACGGTCTTGCCGTCCAGCATCAGACGCGCGCCCTGCGCATCGACTGCCGCCTGGACCGTATAATCGTGGTCGACTTGCCATCCTCCCGCCGGCGGCGCCAGGAAGTGTAAGGCTTTCCCATCGCCAACGCCCCAGATCAGCTTGAGGGTTTTCAAGGGGCAGGGAGTGTCTCCGGGCGACGAATTTTCCAGGCTCAAGGCGAAGCCGCGTTTGCCGCCAAAATCCAACTGGTCCACAATCTGAAATCGGTTCTCCGACGCATGTCCTGGGCCAGCGGCCAATGCGGTCAGGAGAATGGACAGAAGAACGCACGGCTTGGCAAATTTCATCTCTGCTCCCACAAGAATGGCTCCATTCTCGCAAATCCCAAATCCAATTCTAGTAAGAGTTGGATAGTTTGGAAGCGATTCCCTGCTTGTGCGTGGCGCAAAAAAAGGACTTTCCTTTGAAGGAAAGTCCACGCCGACACAAGAGCCTCCACGTATGGGGTGGCGGCTCTTTATGGCCTTTTAAAGGCGCTGCTTGTCCAGAACGGTCCGCAGGACGACGCGGGTTGCTCCCGTCGGCCAGTCACCGGGCAGGCTCTCGAAGGGCGGAAGGTCGTCCGACGCTTCCAGCTTCGGGATCATCACCATATCCTGGATGTAGACGCGTCCGTCTTCCATCGCCTCCTCGCGCTGTGGATACAGCACAAGCACATGCGTTTCGCGCAGGTGGTAATTGTCGTTCAGAAACATCTCGCGCTGGCGCCGCATCGACGCCATAAATTGCTGGGCGAGATCCTCCGCAGGGTTTGCCGCGCTGTCCAGCTCGCGCGGCTGATCAGGCGGCTGGCTCGTCAGGAATTCCAACTGTTCGTCCATAGCTGCGCTCCTCGTCCGATGCGGTGACCGCGTTCGACAGCGTTCTCCGCGTACACTTTTCAAAATCGACTTGTGTCACCCTTCTATTTTACCTGCTCGGCGGTGAACTTGTCCGCTCTTAATCAAAGCTTAATCTGTGCTTAACTTTGCCTTAATATGTCTAGGGTAACCTCTTTTCACTCCGAACGTTCCTCGTTCTTTATCTCTCACTTCGTCTAGGGTTATCACAGTATGCGTTCCAAATGGGAAGAAATTGCCCAATCGATCCAATATGAAATCGAATGCGGCGGACTGAACGCCGGAGATCGTCTCCCCACGGAAAAGGAGCTGGCGGCTCTGTGGAGCGTGGCCCGGATGACCGTCCATCGCGCCATGGACGATCTTCAGCGGCGCGGCCTGGTGGTCCGAAAGCGCCGCCTGGGAACCGTGGTTGCCGAGCCGGCGCCCGCAAAACGATCCGTGGTCGGAATGCTGTTCTTTCACACGAACGACTTTCCGCAAGCCGATTACATCCATGGAATACGCTCCGCTCTGCCTGACGCCGTTCATCTGCTCTTTTGCGATACCGGGAACGATGCGGCGCGGGAAGCCGATTATCTCGACCAGATGAGAAGCCTTGCGGACGCCATCATCTGCTATCCCACCTGCGCGCCGAGCAACACCGCCCAGATGAACCGGATCATCCGGTCCGGCTTCCCGCTGGTCTGTGTCGACCGTGTTCCCGAAGGCGTGTGCGGCGACGCCGTGGTGACGGACAACTACGGCTCCTCCCATCGCGCTCTGCGCACACTTCAACAGCAGGGACATCGGCATATTGCGTTGTTCTGTTACGATGAGATGGAAGTCTCCTCGGCGCGGGAACGCTACGAAGCCTACTGCCGGACGATGGCGGATTCGGGATATGAAGATGCGTCACCCTGGGTCCGCAAGCTCCCGCGCGGCGCGGGCTACGACCTGGCAAAGATGACAGGGATCGTCCACGACGCCCTGTTCACGCTGCTCCGGCAGCCGCAGCCGGCGACGGCCGTGTTCTGTGAGGACGACTATATCCTGGCGGCGGTGCTGGAGGCGTGTCATCGCCTTGGGCTTCACCCGCCGCACGACCTTTCCATTCTCAGTTTCAATGACTGCCCGGCGTTTATCCCACGACTGACTGATGGGGTGAACCGGCTGGCGCAGCAAACCCAGGTAATGGGACGGATCGCGGCCGAGCGCCTGCAAAGGCGCATGGCGGGCGAGACGTTTCCCAACGAAGTGCTGAGCGTTCCGGCGCTCTTTTATCCGGCCGTGGAAAAAAGCCGCCCGGCGGCGCCCCACGTTGTACTGTCACGCAGCGCAGAAATCGCGGCGTATTGATTAAGGAAAGACCAATGTTTAAAAAAGGTTTCACTCTCATTGAATTGCTCGTTGTCATAGCAATAATAGCGATTCTCGCAGCGATACTATTTCCCGTCTTCGCCCAGGCCCGTGAAAAGGCTCGCCAAATCTCCTGCGCCTCTAACGAGCGGCAGATCGGCATCGCCGTGCTGGCTTATACCCAGGATTACGATGAGACCTATCCCCTGGGGCGCGACACGTCCAGCGCCAATTATTGGTTCCAGATGGTGGAGCCTTACATCAAGGCCGGCGCGACGACCAACGACCGCAGCAAGGGCAAATCGATCTGGCTGTGCCCCGACTACTACGGCTCCTATCCCGACGGCAAAGGGGTCTCGACCGCCACCGGCACTCCCAACGATCAGCTGGACCGGCCGATGACCTCGTACGCCTGTAATATCAATGTGATGGCGACCGCCACTCCGTTTTCACCGACGCTTGCCGCCGTCGAATCTCCCGCCAATCTGATCACGATCGTCGAAAACCGTTACGCCACGCCGATCAGCAACGTCTCGGACAGCAGCTGCGTCGGCGGCAACGCGAACGCCAACAACAGCGGTTACTGCCAGGGACGCGCCCGCCACAACGGCGGCGGCAACTACGTGATGGCCGACGGACACGTCAAATACTTGAAAGCGCCGTCCAATTATCTCAATCCCAGCCCGACGATTGCCTCCGTCCACTACTGCGACGCGCGGGGCGCGGACGATATTGTTTGGGCGCAGCCTCTCAGCGGCTGCAAGCCTTAGGAGAAAGAAATGCAAAAGATCTCACGTCGAAACTTCTTAGCTGCGTCCGCGGGCGCGGCCCTTGGACTGGCCGGAATGCGCGCGGCCATCGCCGCCGCGCCGAAGCCGTCGAACGATTTCGACTTCGTCCTGCTGGGCGATCTGCACTATGACAAGCTCGCGCATCACGATATGGAGTGGCTGGCGCGCGAGCATCCGGGTGACGTTCATCAAGTTCAGAATTACAGTCAGATCACGCGGGATATCGTTCCCGGCCTCTTTCAGGAAGTGAAAGACGTTGTGACGTCCTCCAAGGTCCCGATGCCGTTTGTGGCGCACATCGGCGATCTGGTCGAGGGCTTGTGCGGAACGCCGGAACTGGCGCAAATGCAGTGCCGCGAGGCTCTGGCGCTGGTGAACGATGCAAAGTTCGGCATTCCGTTCCAGATGATCACGGGCAACCACGACATCACCGGCCCGGGCGCCGCCGATGCTTACGATTCCATTCTATGCCCGTCGCTGACGGGAAAAGTCTCCGATCCCAAGTCGGCGTCCTACTTCACCGAGCACCACGGAATGCAGTTTCTCTATTTCGACGCCTTCCGGCCAAGCAGTCTCGATTGGACGGAAAAGACACTTGCGGGCCGCACGGACAAGCCGCTGATCTTTCTGATCCACATGCCGGTCGTCCCCTATAACGCCCGCGCCAACTGGATCGCGTTCTCCCACGCCAATGAAGCCGACAAGCGCAAGCGCCTGCTGAACCTGCTTGGGCGCCACAAGGCCGTCGTGCTTACCGGCCACCTGCACAAATACAGCACCGTAGTTCGGCAGACCGACTCCGGCCCGTTCGTGCAGCTCGCCATTTGCAGCGTCATTCCCAGCGCCAGCGTCCAGCCGAAGGGCGTTCTCACCGGCATAGACCAATACACCGCTGACTTAGTGAACCTGGAGCCGAAATTCTCGGACAAGACGCTCGACGAGCGCCGCGCACTGCTCGAGTCCGAGAAACCCTTTATTCGCCACTTCGACTACGCCGACGCCACGGGATATTCCGTCGTCTCGGTGCGCGACGGCAATGTCTCCGTCTCTCTCTACAACGGCCTCGGACGCCGTCTCTGGAAGACGGTCGATCTGACCGGTCTTCTTTCCGCCGCTTGAGTAAAAGAACTATGCCAGCAATTCAAAACCACACAATCAAACGACGCGCCGCCGGTTTCACCCTGATCGAGCTCCTCGTCGTGATATCCATCATCGCGATTCTCGCCGCGATCTTGTTCCCCGTCTTCGCCAAAGCCCGCGAAAAAGCGCGGCAGATTTCGTGCATCTCGAACCTCAAACAGCTGGGGATCGCCGGGCAGATGTACATTCAGGACTACGACGAGACCATGTTCTGCTATACCGTCAAAGCTCCTACCTACGATAACACTACAAGCTATTGGACAGATGAACTTGGGCCGTATGTCAAGATGAGGACATTTTGGACTTGTCCCTCGTTTAATACTGCGGGAACGAAGGTCTCCAGCAACAGCACAAGCTATGGCGTGAATTTGAACCATGTCGTCACGAGCGTCACGGGAAGTCCTGCTCCTTACTCAATAGCGCAATTCACACGTCCCAGCGATCTACTTTGGATGGTCGACAGTGTCAACTCCCCGATGCTGATTGCGCAGGATTCCGCGTGCAAAAGCTTCCAGCAGGGTTATACCGCCGTGTATTGTCCTGACAAGTCCGCCGTTCCTCCGATTACCCATGGCGCGCAATGCGTCGAAGTGGAGGTGTCCCGCGCCGTGGACACACGCCACAACGGCGGCGCTAATATTCTTTTCGTGGACGGTCATGCGAAGTGGAAAACTGGCGACGCCATTCGAGCCAAAGAAACCGACGCCAATCATCCCATCGATCTGTGGGGACACTGGAGCTTATAGAAAGGCTTTGTGATGAAACGAAGAAACTTGTGGATTGCGGGCGTGTTCTGCGCGTTCGCGGCGTCATCCATCGCGGCCGCAACCCAGGCCGCTCCCGCTCAGCCGAATGTCGTGACGTTCGCCTTGCTGTCCGACACGCATGTCAACGAAGCGAAGTCGGGGGACGAAGCGAATTACACAGCGCGGTTTCAACGTGTGATCGCGGACGTGAATGCTGCTCACGTTTCCGCCGTTCTGGTCGCTGGTGATTTGACGCAAAGCGGCAAGTCGGAACAGATCACCGATTTCGCCACGTTAGTGAAGGGGTTTGAGGCGCCGGTGTGCGTTGTCGAGGGGAATCATGATGTCGGGCCGAAGCTCGGCGTCAAGGACGCGAAGCCCGGTTCCGGCGTGACCGCCGCGCGCGTGATGCAGTTCGAGACGGCATTTGGCCCGTCGTACTATGCGCGAACGGTGGCGGGGGTGAAGATCGTCGCGTTCAATACGCCGATCCTGGGCAGCGGTCTGCCCGTCGAAGCGGCCCAATGGGAATTTTTGGAGAAGGAGCTGGCGCCGTCCAAGACGCCGATCTTGATGCTGACCCACTATCCCCTCTACCAAGCCAAGGCTGACGAAGCCGGCGGGACGTACTGGAATGTGGAGCCCGCGCCGCGCGCCCGGCTGCTGGCGCTGATCGCGGGCAGCGGCGGCGTCCTCGCCGTGCTGTCGGGCCACCTGCACCATCCACTGGAGAACACGACGCCTGGCGGTGTGCTGCTTTACACGACGCCTCCCGTCTCGTTCGGATTGCCGAAGGGAAAGCAGGCGGAAGGATGGACGCTGGTGACAGTTACGCCCGAGACCGGAAAAGTCCAGACTGAGTTTCGCGCGATCCCGCATTAAGCGGGATCGACGGCGAACGCGTGGTTACCGATAATACAATGGCTGTATTGTTTCCTCAACGAGCAGTCCAAGTTTGCTGGCCTTGTGGAACGCTTGAACACGGTTAGTCACGTCCAGCTTTGTGTAAATGTTGGAGAGATGAAAGTCGACTGTACGCTTACTAAGGAACAGGATGTCCGCGACTTCACGGCTCTGTTTCCCCTGCATCACATGGGTCAGGATCTCTAATTCGCGTTTGGTTAATTTCATAATTTGCATCTTGCTTCGCCTATCATTGCTACAGCCGTTTTCGACTGTTGTTTCGGCGGAACATCCCCGCCGTTTCCCCCTTTTCATGAGCGTGGCACAGTAATTATTATGGTATTTAGCGCCAAATTCATTAGTTTATTCTCAAGAATGATATGCTCGCCTGCCTGTGTCATAATAGGAGAAAAGCGTTATTGAGGGTGAATGGGTGGAGAAACAGAGATGAACGTCGCGGTCGTCGGCTCACGTGATTTCGAGCCGATTGAGCTGGTGTGGGAGTTTTTGCGGGACTGGTCCGGCCCGATCACGCGCATTATTTCCGGCGGCGCGCGCGGCGTGGACACGGCGGCGGCGCGGTACGCCCGGGCGCATGAGATTCCGCTGACGGAGATCCGCGCCGACTGGAGCCTTGGGCGAAAGGCGGGGCCGATGCGCAACCGTGAAATCGTCGCTGCTTCCGATTTTGTCCTGGCGTTCTGGGATGGCGCCTCTCCGGGAACGCGTTCTACTTTGACCTTCGCCGTCCAGCAGGGCAAAACCGCATGGGTGATTCCGCGGGACGGGAGCGCCTACGAGTATGCGATTGCCCCGTCGCTGTTTCCCCAAAAGGCCCCCCAATGACCTCATCGTATCTCTCTCTGATGATGGTGGCAATAACTCCGCTTGGTTGCCGTGAAATTATTTGATTTTTCCAGGAACTAATTCTGTCCTGGGATCGTCAGAGCTTTACCATGAATGAACCAAATCCAGATGCGGAGCTTTGCGCGACACGGGAAGCCGTGGAAAAATGGCTGACACTGCACGGTGAGTTTTGGGATGGAGATCAAAGCCTCACCGCAAACAATCTGACCCTTTGGGCAATTTCGTTTCTGCGGCTGACGGCTGAGGATGCGCAGGTCGCCGAGGACCGACTGAAGCGGGACGGCGCGAAAGCGGCGTTCTCGCAGGTCCAGGATGTTGCGGAGCGAGCGGCGGCCCGGGCGCCGGAAATTGACTACGACCACCTGCTGGCGACCGCATTTCAGATGGAAGTGACGCGCATGCACGAAAAAGGCTAAGTCCGCGCCTCTGGAGCAGCGACGATGATCGCAGTCCGATCCGCACGATGGCCTGGGGATTTGGCTGCCGTCGCGGCCATGGATCGCTCATTTGTCACGGACCGACGCTACTGTGTTGTGCGGGGCGATCTGTCATTTCATCTCGCCCTGGAGACTGTGGATCCACCCCTCCATA
The DNA here is from genome assembly GCF_039929585.1 of Capsulimonas sp. Lineage (NCBI taxonomy): Bacteria > Bacillati > Armatimonadota > Armatimonadia > Capsulimonadales > Capsulimonadaceae > Capsulimonas > Capsulimonas sp. The sequence goes on along the minus strand of NZ_JBDSQY010000131.1, from coordinate 22,691 downwards.
AGCGCTATGATTTGGATCTGAGCGAGCGCCAATCGTGGGATTGCGCGCTGGTGGCCGAGCAGGGCGGCGGGCCTATCGGTTTCGCGGCGGCTCGATACGCTGAATGGAACCGTCGCGTCATCATCGACCATCTTTATGTCGCTCCGTACGCCCGAGGCGCCGGTGTCGGAAGGGTGCTTCTCAGCGCGCTCGATTCGTTTGCTCACTCTCGGGGCGCCCGCTGTCTTTGGCTGGAGACGCAGAACGTCAATTATCCCGCCATTCAATTTTATCGCCGCGCCGGATTTACGCTGTGCGGCTTTGACGACAGTCTCTACGATCCACCGCTGCTGGGCCCGGAAGAGACCGCGCTGTTCTTTTCCCGCGCCGTCCCCTGGCGCGGCGACGAGTGAATCCCCTATTGGCTTTGTTGCGGCCCCCATTGCATGGTATACTGATGGCGCGCCGCGTAAAGATTGCCATCGAAGTACGCCGCGTGAGGTGTGAACTTGCAGGCGCCAAAACCCCCCAATGAAGCCGAGCGGCTCGCCGCTCTCGCCCGATACGAAATTCTCGATGCATCTCCCGAAGAAGAATTTGAAGAGATTACCCGGCTGGCGGCGCGCATGTGCAATGCGCCGATCGCTCTGATCAGTCTGGTCGATCACGCCCGCCAATGGTTTCTCTCCGAGGTTGGCCTGGGCGTGACGGAAACGCCGCTCAGCATGTCCATGTGCGCGCACGCGATCTTGGAGCCGGATGTTTTGGTCATACCCGATACGCGCGCGGACTCACGATTCTCGGACAACCCCCTCGTGACCGGCGACCCGCACGTGCGTTTTTACGCCGGCGCGCTGCTGGAGACCGACGACGGCCATGCGCTCGGCACACTGTGCATTTTGGATTACAAGACGCGCGAGCTGACCGAGGAGCAAAAAGATATCCTGCGCATGCTTTCCAATCAAGTCATGAAGCAGCTCGAGCTGCGCCGTATGGTGCGACAGCAGGAGCAGGTGATTGCCCAGAAGGAAGAAGCGCGGGCGATGCTGGATACCGCCTACGCGCACGAGAAGCAGATCACCGAAACCCTCCAGCGCTCTCTGCTGATCGACATCGACGACCGCGTCTTCCCGGGGCTGGATGTCGCTGCTTTGTATGAAGCCGCCTGGAGCGAAGCAGATGTCGGCGGCGATTTTTATGACGTCTTCCAGCTGAGCCCGGATGAAGTCGCACTGGTCATGGGCGATGTCGCGGGCAAGGGCCTCGGCGCGGCGGCGCGGACGGCGGAGGTAAAGTACGCCCTGCGCGCATTCCTTCAGGAATACCCCGACCCGGCGCGCACGCTGACCCGGCTCAACAACTTCATCTGCCAGTTCCACGATTACGCGGTCGAGGACGATCCGCGCTTCGTCGCGCTTCTCCTGGGCGTGATCAATGTCCGCACAGGTGAGACGACGCTCGCCTTCGCGGGCGCGGAGCCGCCGACCCTGCTGCGCTGCGACGGAGCGATCGAGCTCGTTTATGGGATCGGCTATCCTCTGGGGATCATCGCGGGCGGCGAATATGAAATGACCACCATCCATCTCGGCCCCGGCGATACCCTGATGATGGCGACGGACGGCTTGACGGAATCGCGCCAAGGCGACAAGTTCCTCGGCCAAGACGGTCTGGCGAACCTGGCGACCCAGGCGCGGGACGCCGATACGCTCAAAGGCCTCGGACAAAAGATCGTCGATCAAGTCAAAGAGTTCGCTGGCGGCTCCATGCGTGACGACATGTGCCTGCTGCTAGCGCGCCGGTCAGACGCATAACCTGATGGAAATTGCCTGTCGGCTTGACTCTTGTGGCTTTGCGAGAGTACTATAAAGATATATCTTTATAGTACTCGATAGAAATGAAATAGATCCGATGAATATCTTCAATAGCTGCGATCACCGTGGGCGGCATGGGCGCTTCTTCCATCATGACGGGCCGCGCGGGGCGTTTGCCGATAAGCAGTCATTGCATGGCGGGCGGTGTGGGGCCGGCGGGCCGGGGCGGCGTGGGGAGCGGATGGAGCGGGGGGCGCTGCGATTTGTGCTGCTCGATGCGCTCAGCGATGGGCCGAAGCATGGCTATGAGATTATTAAAGCCCTGGAGGAGCGCACGCATGGGCAGTGGGTTCCCAGCGCGGGCGCGGTCTATCCGGCGCTGCAGTATCTCAACGATCTCGATCTGGTGCGGGACTTTCCCGAAGGCGACCGGCGCGTTTACGAGCTGACCGCCGAAGGCCGGACGGAGCTTGCGGCGCAGGCGGAGCGGGTGGAGGCGTTCTGGTCGCGGTTCGCCGCCGAGCCGCCGTCGCCGTCGAGCCAGCATGAGGTGGAGTTTCTTCAGGAAGAATTGGAAGATCTTTCCAAGACGATCTGGCGCGGCCTGCGCTCGGCGATCGGCGCCGGAGACCGGGACGCGATTCGCCAGGTGCGCGCGGTGGTAGAACGCTCACGCAATGAAGTGCGGGACTTAATCGCCGTCGGCGCCGCGACCTCCCAGACGGGAATGGAGTAAGGATGCGTTCACTGCGAAAACTGGCGGCGTTTTTGAAGCCCTACCAGCGATGGGCGCTGCTGGCGCCGCTGATGATGGCGCTGGAAGTCGCGATGGACCTGATGCAGCCGCGTCTGGTGCAGCGCATGGTCGACGACGGGATCGCACGCCATGATATGTCGGTCGTGCTGCACACGGGGGGCTTGCAGATTGCCTGCGCCTTCATCGGCATGTTCGCGGGCATGGGCTGTACATACTTCGCGGTGCTGGCCGGGCAGGGGTTCGGAGCGGACCTACGCGAGCGGCTCTTTGAGAAGATCCAGTCGCTGTCGTTTGGAAACTTAGACCATCTGGACACCGGATCGTTAATTACTCGGCTGACGAATGATGTCACCCAGGTGCAGGAAGTGGTCATGATGGTCCTGCGGATCATGGTGCGCGTGCCGCTGCTGCTGGTCGGCAGCCTGATCATGGGAGTTCTGACGAGCCCCAGATTATCGCTCCTCTTCCTGGTCTTGATCCCCGTCATCACCGTGTCACTGGCGGCGATCATCCGCAGGACTTCGCCGCTGTTCAGCGAGGTGCAGAAGCGGCTGGACGCCCTGAACACCGTGATGCAGGAGAACCTTTCGGGCGTTCGCGTCGTAAAAGCCTTCGCGCGCTCCCAAAGAGAAGAACAGCGCTTCGGGGACGCCAACGATCAGCTGATGACCCAGAACATCCTGGCGGCGCGTCTGGGGGCGCTGACCATGCCGGCGGTCATGCTCACGCTCAACTTCGGCGTCGTGGCGGCCCTGTGGTTTGGCGGCGCGCAGGTCAACGCGGGACAGCTGAGCATCGGCCAGGTGATCGCCTTTATCAACTATCTCATGCAGACCCTGATCGCGCTGACGATGGCGAGCATGCTGATCATGCGGTTCTCGCGCGGGGAAGCGTCGGCCCAGCGGATCGACGAAGTGCTGATCAGTGTCCCCACGATCCATACGGCGGCGGACGCCCTCACGCTGGCGCAGACGCGCGGGCGCATTGCATTCGAAAACGTGCGTTTTGCGTATGACGGCCAGGATCACGACCCTGTGCTCACCGATGTCTCGTTCACGGCGGAGCCGGGGCAGACGGTGGCGATCCTGGGCGCGACTGGCTCCGGGAAGACGAGCCTGGTCAATCTCGTCCCCCGGTTCTACGATGTCGCGGGCGGCCGCGTCACGATCGACGGCCAGGATGTTCGCACGCTTAGCGAAACGTCGCTGCGCGGTCATGTCGGCATCGCCCTGCAAGAATCCGTGCTGTTCAGCGGCTCGATCCGGGAAAACATCAAATATGGGCGGCCCGAAGCGAGTGATGAAGAAGCAGTCGCGGCGGCGAAGATGGCGCAGGCGCACGACTTCATCATGGGCTTTCCCGAGGGGTATGACACGGTTGTCGGCCAGCGCGGCGTGAACCTTTCGGGCGGCCAGAAACAGCGCCTCGCCATCGCCCGCGTGCTGCTCACGGGAGCCGATATCTTAATTCTCGACGACAGCACCAGCGCGGTGGATGTCCAGACGGAGGCGCGGATACAGGAAGCGCTGGCGGACCACCGGCGCGGACGGACGAGTTTGGTCGTGGCGCAGCGGATCAGCACGGTGCTCGGCGCGGACAAAATCTTAGTGCTCGACGACGGCCGGATCGCCGCCGAGGGAACGCATCGCGAGCTGCTTCTATCAAGCCCGATCTACCGGGAAATTTACGAGTCGCAGATGGAAAATGGGGTGATCGTCGATGGCGGAGAATAAGACGCAAAAAGAAGAAGCGCCTTCGTCTCCGATGGGACGAGGTTTCGGCCCAGGCGCGCGAATGATGGGCAAGGTGGAGAAACCCAAGGATCGGCGCGGCGTGCTGCTGCGGCTATGGGGCTACCTGCGCCATCAGCGCGCCGCCCTGATCGGTACGGCGTTCATGGTGGCGGCGGGCGTCGCCCTCAACTTAGCCGGGCCATACCTCCTTGGTCGCGCCATTGACCGATATATCCTGGGCCACGACCTGCCGGGCCTCGCGCGCATCTGCGCGCTGATGCTCGCCGTCTACGTAACGAACTCGCTGCTGACCTGGTTTCAAAGCTACATCATGGCCGGCGCCTCGCAGCGTACCGTCCGTGAAATCCGTAAGGACCTCTTCGCGCGTCTTCAGCATCTGCCGCTCAGCTTTTTCGACAAGAGGCCGCACGGGGAGCTGATGAGCCGGCTGACGAACGACGTGGAGAACGTGAGCCAGGTGCTTTCGGACAGTGTGACGCAGATCGTCTCCGGCGTTCTGAACACAATCGGCGTCACCATTGCAATGCTGCTGCTCAACGTCCCGCTCACCGCCGTCACGCTCGTCACCATCACGACGATCACGATCGTGCTGAACCGATGGGTCGCCACCCGAACACGCGCGCAGTTCCGCCTCCAGCAGGCGGCGCTCGGCAAGCTGAACGGGTTTATCGAAGAGACCATCACCGGCCAGCGGGTCGTGAAGGCGTATCACCAGGAGCCGGCGGCGATCGCCGAGTTCGCCGCATCCAATTTGGAGCTGCGGCAGGCGGCGACACGCGCCCAGATCTTCTCAGGGTTCATCGGGCCGGTCATGAACTTCATCGGCAACCTGGGGCTGGCGATTGTTGCGGGCGTCGGCGGCGTTCTCGCCGTGAGCGGCGCGATCTCGGTCGGAACCATCGCGACGTTCATCAATTACACCCGTCAATTCGGGCGGCCTTTGAATGAGATCGCCAGCCTTTACAATTCGATCCAGTCGGCGATGGCGGGCGCCGAGCGCGTCTTTGAGATCATCGATGAGCCGATGGAAGTTGATGCGCCCGACGCCCAGCCGCTCGCTCAGATCCAGGGCGACGTGATCTTCGAGGACGTGAATTTCTCCTACGTTCCGGGCACGCCTGTCCTGAAGCACGTCAGCCTGCACGCGCGCCCAGGGCAAGTCGTCGCTCTGATCGGTCCGACGGGCGCTGGCAAGACAACGATCGTCAATCTCCTCACCCGCTTCTATGAGATCGATTCGGGCCGAATCACCATCGACGGCCAGGACATCCGCAAGATCAAAAAAGAAGACCTGCGCCGCCAGCTCGGCATCGTCCTCCAGGACACGTTTCTCTTCACCGGCACCGTGTGCGACAACATCAAATACGGCCGCCTCGAAGCCACGGACGAAGAAGTGATCGCCGCCGCCAAGCTCGCCAACGCCGATCCATTTATCCACCGACTCCCCGACGGCTACAACACCGTGCTGTCCGAGCGCGGCGGCAACCTCAGCCAGGGCCAGCGCCAGCTGCTCGCCATCGCCCGCGCCATCCTCGCCGACCCGCGCATTCTCATCCTTGACGAAGCCACCAGCAGCGTCGACACCCGCACCGAAAAGCACATCCAGGACGCCATGCTCAACCTCATGCAAGGCCGCACCAGCTTCGTCATCGCCCATCGCCTCAGCACCATCCGTGAAGCCGACCAAATTTTAGTCCTCAACCAAGGCGAGATCATCGAACGCGGAAACCACGCCCAGCTCATCGCCCAAAATGGCTTCTACGCCCGCCTCAACCAGAGCCAATTTGCGGCCACAGTGGACGAAGTTGTGGAGGAAACGGCGGGCGCTCGCTAAAAGCGAACTTACTACTCTCTTAGGCGCAAGGATTTACGGAAACATCGCTCCTTATCGTACTAGGGGCGTGTCCAGTCCTCAATTTGCAGAGTGGGTACACGAGAGAATTCGCGAATGTTGCTTGTAACCAGGATAAGATTATGAGAGACGGCGATCGCTGCTATTTGCAGATCGTAAGGGCCAATAAGGCTCCCAGCCAATTCAAGGCCGGCACGAATTTGGCCATAGTGAAGCGCCGCCTCGTCATCGAACGGATAAGAAGCGAAATGAGAGAGAAACGCGCGTTGTTTGGCTAAAGATCTCTCAGGAAAATTGCTCTTCATGGCTCCGGCAAACATCTCCGCGATAACCACCGAGCACACAGCAATATCGGCAGGCTGCTGTCTGTGGAAATGATCTCGAATGGCGGTAGAGCGACCGTTCAAATAATAAATGCAAGTGTTCGTATCCAGTAAGTATTTCACTGGAGTTTCTCACCAAACTGCATTGCCTCACGTGTTTCTGCTTTGCCTTGGGGTAGTCGTTCAATTGGCTCATCCGCGAGCGACCCGTAGGTTGAGTCCAGGAACCCTTCCGGCCAGCCTGAACCTGTATTCTGGGAACTATCGGAAATGGGCTGGAGCACGATGAGGATCTCAACCTCCACATCACGCAAAGCCGTCGGCGTTTGAATTCGAAGCATGCCGTGTTCGTCAATATGCCCATGTGCCTGAATATTGATCATGGTTTTACCTCCACGCGGGGTTTTCGGGTGACTGATTAATGAGATTATACACCGGGAGCAGAGAGTAATGATGAAACGATTTGCGATGAACGACTGAACAGACCCTGCAACTTATTACGCGGCGGTGTGTCATATGAGATGTAAGCTTATGATATACGAATCTCAAACTGCTCCCTGTCCGACCTGTGGGAGGATGATCCACGTTTCCATGCGCGCGTGCGCCAATTGCGGAAACGATCCCAGAACGGGGCGGCCGCCGGTGGGTGGACCTCCGAGACGGCGGAATATTTCGCCTATGCTCCTCTGGGGACTTGGGGGCGCGGCATTTCTTCTCACGTTTGTCGGTATGGCGATCCACGATCTTTGGCCGCGTCCCGCTCCGCCCGCTGCCGTCATACGTCCCGTCCCGGTGAGCGCTCCTGAGAATGTGTTCCCAGTGCGACTGAGCGGCGCTCAGATGGTGGGAGCCATTCATGTGGGCGACAGCATGCGGTCGGTCAATTCTCGATTTGGCTCCGCCGGTTCGATGATGACCAAAGGCGAGGATGGAAATCAAGGGTTCATGTACAAATTCGACGATGGCGATGTGTTTGTCATGGCGGATTCCGGCGATTATGTGCGAAACGTCATTTGGATACGAAAAAACTATTAAAGCTGGTTTCGTATCGATGAAGTTTCGGTGGGCGGTGAGGATCGAAATCAAGGATTCTCGCGGATGCAACTTAATTCGCGGATCCGTGTCTTAACGATCAGTGCTGAACATGGAGATGACAAATTGAAACCCAGGGTTGCTCTTGTTTTCGCGGTTCTTTGCTGCCTGATTGCTGCGGGCGGCGCGATCGTTCACAATTATTCCACTTCCCGCCAAATGGCGGAGAAGCGGAGCGTACACCCCTGGGCGCGGAGCGCCGGCAAGGGTGGGAATGCGCGCAGGCGTTACCTGAATGCAAAGATCGTCTGGGGACCGGAGGATCAGGCGGCGCTGGAAATCCGCGAGCGTAAGGCGGCGGAGCGGCGGCAGGCGGCGATCGCGGCGGCGCACGCCGTCACTCCTCCCGTGGCCAGCGCTCCCGCCAGCGAGCTTGTGGAGAAATCGCACAAGGGCGTGATGAGGGGGCTGGAGCTGGTGACGGTGGAGGGGCAGTTGCAGTTTGGCTTGCTGCCCTAGCGGAAGCGCGGTCGGCCTCTGTTCACGTCACTTATGAATCAAGGTTCGAAACATAAGAGACCGGTTTTGTTCGACGGAGAACGAGCCGCCGCCATTACTGCTATAAGTTGCGCCGCCTCCAGGATAGGGAGCGGAGTCATTGTATTCACAGCCATAACGACCGCCGGTAGAAGCAGACTTTACGACGATTGCATAGCGAACGCCTGATTTTACTGAGAGATTAGGATGGATGGTCGTATATTTGGGAGACCATCCGATGGCTTCCGGCAATATCAATATTGAGCTGAGCGCGCCGCCGACAGGCTTGAAATCGCTGTCGGCCTTGTAAATTTCCATGGTCAGTCCGGCGTCCGGATAACCTTTTTTAAATGTGGAGAACGAAACTGCATTTAAAATACCGGTGCGGGTGGCCACGAATGACTGCGCACGCTGGATATTGCCGCCGATGTCGCAATAATTTGTAAAGCCATTCACTCCGGAAGTGTTGTCCAGATCGGGTGGGGAGGCTTTTGGAGCTGTCTCCGGCCGGATGGCGACACTGACCTTATTCTGACGTTCAATACGATTGATGGACCCGTTGGCGGAAAAAGTCAGCGGCGCCCAGTAAAAATTGGCGAGCGCTTCGTTCTTGGCGGCGTTATTCCAGAGATCGCTTCCGTAGAGGAAGATTACCTTTGTGTTCAGTTTAATCGTGGAAACAAAGGAAGGCTGGCCGCCGCCGGAATCGTCGCTGATTCTCACGCCGTCTGACCAGGGTCCCAAAGGGTTTGGAGCGGTACGATACGACGTTCCCGTGCCGGAGCAGTATCCACAGTTTGGGTCGGAATAGAGAACGTAATATTTGCCGTTATGCTTCAAAAGCGCCGGCGCTTCGGTCTGGCCCGGAGTGACATTTTTCACATGCTGCCCGGTCCCGGACGTATAATCCGCATTCAGCTTTTCAATCGCGATAGAACCGCCTGTCCTCCAATCGGTGTAGGCAAGATAAGCTGTCCCATCATCATCCACGAAAGTATCGTGATCTCCATTGTTCAAGCCCGCGACGGGTGCGCCATGATTGACCGCAAGTGTTGGCTCCGCCGTTTCTAAAAACGGGCCGACCGGGGTTTTGCTGGTGAAGACACGGTATCCGACACTGTTGTCGTAGACATTGATCCACAAGACGTATTGCTTAGTTTTTTTGTTAAAAATCACATGAGGGCGATAGCAGCCATAGGTGGCGCCGTTACAGCGTGTCTGCCAAAGAGGGGTTCTGGCGTCGAACAAAAAACCCTTGTCTGTCCAGTTGACGAGATCGACAGACGTATAGACTTTAAACCCGCAAAAGGGCGCCGATTTATTTCCCCACTCATATCCACAATCGTAAGAAGTCCCATACAGATAGAAAATCCCATCAAAGTAGGCGATTTTCCCATCATGTGCGTCAATTGCCGCGGCAACAGAGTCGAAGCGGGTCGTTTGAAGTCCGCTGGCGTTAAAATTGATCAGCGTGGAAGAAACGTTTCGCGCGCCTGCTGTCTTTTTTGTGCTGGCGGGTTTTGCAAGGACTCCGAGCGGAGCCAGAGCGCAAAGCGCGATACTTATTCCAACGGTTGTGTGACGTCGCATAATTAACATCTCTCTTGGGGTTCTTTAGAGTGGCCAGACGCGGGCGAATCGATCCCCGGTGATGATCTCGCCGTCGGGCACGCTGATGAATTTCTTCATGAGATGATTGCCGGCGGCGACGAAGCGCGTGTCATCCCCCATGTAGTGCAGGGCGATCGCGCGTCGGGGGCGGCCGCTGGTGTTCGCGGACGAGCCGTGCCAGGTAAGAGCATGGTGGAAGTGGACATGGCCCTTCTTGACCGGGCAGACGCGGACTTCCAGATCGTGGCCGTTGAACGTGGCGGGCATCTCGTCGAATGCTTTGATGGTGTGCAGGAAAGCGATTTGGTTGCCCCAGAGGTGTGAGCCGGGGATCATGCTCATGCAGCCGTTGTCGAGGTCCACATCGTCCAGGGCGATCCACGCCGTCACCTGGGTCATGGGAGTGATGGACGGCCAGTAGGGCGCGTCCTGGTGCCACATGTTGACGCCGCCGGTGCTGGCGGGCTTGAACTGGATCTGGTCGTGCCAGAGGCGCACTTCGGCGGCGCCGGTAAGCGCCGCGATGGTTTTGGCGATTTCCGGATGCCGCACGAGATTCGCGAACGGCGCGCTGGCGTCGGAGATGTTTACGATCTGCCAAACAGGCGCTTCGGCCTTGCCCATATTTGAGAGCATCACGGGCTGGGGAATGGTCTCGTCGTCGCGCGCATCGATGACGCGGTGCATCTCCGCGCGCAGCTCCTCAACGCCGTCGTCATCCAGCACCTGTCCGCCCAGCACAAACCCATCCCGATGAAACTGTTCTTCTTGATCCCGGGTCAGCATATCCATACTCCTGTTCCTTTGAGAGGATACATTCATTCTAACGCATGGAACTGGAGCCATCAATGGAAAATCGGCCAATCGGTTGTTACCGAACGGATTCGTCTTCTGGGGAGTGAGACCGACCAAATAAGACGGCGGCGCGAAACTGGGTAGGAGTCAACCCGTCGACGCGCCGAAAGACTTTGCTGAAGTAGAACCGGTCTTCGAACCCCGTCATCGCCGCGATCTGCTTAATCTGCAAACTGGGATCGGCCAGCAGCCGGCGCGCCTCGGCGATGCGTTTCCCCTGGATATACTGATGCGGCGATCCCCCCGTGGCTTCCTGGAACAGCGTCATGAAGCGGCTGCGGCCGACATTGGCGACCTGCGCCAGCTCCTTCAGCGTCAGCGGATCTCCAAGGTTCTCGGCGATGTGCGCGAGCACCCGCGCCATGCGTTCGTGGCTGATGCGCGCGCCGGCTCCTGACGTCTTGCGAGTTTCCACGCCCGCTCCCCAGCGCAGCAATTGGGCCAGCACTCGCGCCAGCCGACAGCTTGCCTCAAGGTCGCTCAGGGGATCTCCCTCATTGGCGCGCCACTCCGCGATTTCCCGCAGGGCCTGTTCGATCCAGTGTCCCGGCGCGAGTGTGGTGAGAGAGGGCGCCTGCGTCCCTCCCGGCCAGACGATCTCGTAAGGCTCACGTCCCTCTGCTTGCTCAGAGGCGGGCGGGATGTCCGGGCAGAAGTCGAAGTGGACGGCGAAATGGGCGTACGGAGCGGCGTCCGGCGTTTGGAGCGCGTGCGGCGTAAATGGAGGAATGAAAATCAGCGCTCCCGCTTCAGCGCGGCGCGTTTGGCCTTCAATGTTGAACAGCACTGCGCCGCGCGTGACCAGTATAATCTCGAAATCGTAAATGATCCGGTTGGAGATCGTCCACGTGACATTTTGGAAATGGGCGATGCGAATGACGGGATGGACCTGATCGAAGCGCAGGAGTATCCTGCGCTTCGGTTCGGTCATCCCGTAAGCTGCCGAGCCTTCGCTCGCGGAATTTGAATTGCTATGGCTAGACATTTCATCCCTTCGGCTATTGGGTCCCTCCCAAATCGAGGCTCTGCTCTTTGAGCACCGAAACCGGACCCAGCAAGCCCGCGTCGAGCGGCGGCGTGTTTTTGGTGATCATATCGAAGCGGAACGCGTCATGTGTTTTGGTGACGCGCTGCTCTTTGGGCTTGTTCAGATCGCCGATGACGCGGTTCGCCCAGAGATCGATCACGTCGACTTCCAGCACGTTGCCTTTGGCCCGCACGGCGCCGGTGATCTCCACGCGCCAGGGGAAGCACCATAGGATACCGAGTTTCTTGCCGTTGAGTCGCACGACGGCGACATTTCGAACATCGCCCAGATCGAGAAACATTCGTTTTTTGTTGTTTAGCGCTTCACTCAGATCGAATGTTTGATGATACGTGGCCTTGCCCGAATAGAATTTGATCCCCTCTTCGGGGCGATGGGTCCAGCTGACCAGCTCGGGAAACGCGGCATGGGCGGGGCCAGCCCAGGCGGGATCGAACCCGACATTCCAAGGGGCGGCAAGATTTTGCAGTTTTACGAGCTTTGGGAAATTTCGTTCGGATTTCCCCAAAGAGTTCTTGGCGATCGGCTTGCGAAACACCACGAAATAAGAGCCGAATCGGTCGAATTCTAATGGAAGCGTCGTGCAGCCGTTCGCCTGCCGAAAGGCGCCTGCGGGACGGGTGACGCCGCTGACGGGATCAAAGATCTCGGGCTGTTTGCCGGCGACACGGAAGGTGAAGTCTCGTGTGGTTGGCTGGTTTGTGCGGTTGATGACGAAGTAGATCTCAGAATTGCCAGCTGTACGATGAATGTAGTCGAGATCGTCCGGGCGCTCGGTCTGGCCGGTGAAGGTACAGTCGGGCTGGACGCCATCGGCGAGAAGAATCTCTCTCGCTGACTTGCCCCAGATGACGCGTCCTTTGCCGAATCGGCGCTCGGTCCGGGTCTTGCCGTCTAGATCGCCCCAGAGTTCGGCGGCGATCTTTCGCACTTCTTCATCGCAGTTGGGGTAGTTCTTAAGGCCGGCGGCTTTTTCGGGAGGCGCGCCGACGATGGTTGCTCCGCCCAGAACCAGCTGCCGCAGTTTTTGGATGACTTCGACGGACATCGCCTTGGACGGCGTCGTAGGAACCGCCAGGCTCTGGTATGCGCCCACTTGTCTGGCGATATCCGGCAAGGGTGAAATGCAGTTTTGCAGAACCAAAAGTCGATAACTCATGCCGTCCGGCAGCACGATCCGGCCATTCTTGACTGACATCCTCTTAAGCAGCACTTCCGCGTTGCTATAATCGCAATCGTAGCCGGAGCCAAGGTCGGGAACGACATATTTGGGGGGCGCCAGGCTCGGCGGCTCTTCGCCCAGGTAGAAGCAAACGTCGCCCACGAAGTTCCCCCGCTGGAGCATATAGGAGCAGCGCGACAGGTAATTGAAGAAGGCCGGTGATTGCTCCCACCACGTGCTGTTGGGATTCCAATGCTGGCCGGCGCAGAATTCATAGCCAGGTTTGCCGTCCGACGGCGGCTGGCATGTCGCCTGATGCAGCATGATGCGATTGATACCCTCGCAGAACGCGTCGTTGGCGTAGGGCTTCAGTTCGGCCGGGCCGAGCGACCAGTGGGTGCGGTCGGGCTCCTGCTGCGTGAACGATTCGGCTTCGGCTTGACGCCGGCCATACACGTGCGCGGCCGAGGCGGTTTGTTTGAGATTGAGCCGCAGCCATCGATCCCAGTTGTAACCATTGGGGGCATTGTAGTGACCGTTCACCCAGAACTCGCCGGCGGGGAAGTCGCAGCGTCCCAGGTTCTTCAGCGCGTCCTGAGGCGGAATGTTATTAGGCCCCCCCGCTTCACTGCCCATCGTCAGGCCGTTCTGATGGCAGACATCGGCGAAATGGCCATAGCAGTTATCCGCAATGCAGTCTTGAATGGTCCGGTCGAAGTCGGCGCGGAAGCGGCTGGTCACATCGTCGCTGACGATGGTCATGCCCGTCATTGGCTTGCAGTTCGCAATCACGGCGCCGTCGATCGCGACGTCCCACGTCTGCGCGTTCCCAGGCCGCTGCCCCGCAGAGAACGTGATGGTGTATGTCTTCCCTGGCGTTAACCCTGAGATGGACTGAGACATCTTTCCAAGACCCTGGACAAACGCCGCCTGACCGCCCTGTGGCGCACTGGGATTGCCAAAACCGCTGCCGTTAGCGACGATGCCCGAGCCGTTTCCAGACGAGCCGCCAAAGGTCCACGCCCCCCCGGTGGGAGCATATTGATAATTGCCGGAGCCGATGCTGGGTGTCTCAAAGCCAAAATCCGATCCAACCATCGGCGTACCGTTCGATTGGATTTGCACATTATCAATGAAGACGGTATTATCGCCGCCGGGCAGATTAGTCCCCGCGAAGGACAGGGCTTGCGTTGAGGCCGTCGCGGTGAACGTGGCCGTGTAGTCATAGTAACTGATCGCGCCTGGCAGCGCCGCTAAGTAGGGCTTGAGATCGTAGCCGCGATACTTACGGAATTGGTTTGGGAAATCCTGGGTCCAGGTCAGCTTGCCGCATTCCCAGCTATCGGACCAGAAATAGTCAAGCCGGCCGCCGGCCTGGTGAACTGCTTTGAGGATCGGATCGCCAAGGTGTTCGAAATGGCTGTCGAACGCGGCGGGGTTGAGGTAGTCGATCTGATAGCCCCCGCCGCCATCGAATGTGTCGCCGCCGGGATAGGCATGCCACTCCCCGCCGCCGGTCAGCGTGTAGCCGGTTCTGAGAATCGTCCACTGTCCTGCGGGCGCGTCCCAGTCCAGCCGGCCGTCCGGCTGAAATTTTCCGGTCAGGTCGATGATATCTCCAGGGTTGATCGGGCCGCTTTTGCGCGGGATCGCCTGCACGCAGTAGTCGTGATAATAACCGTCCACGATTTCGGGTTGCGGGAGTTTATCCGAGAACTTTTCCGGGCCTTCAATGTTCAGGCTTGCCTGCACGACTTTTTTCATGGCGTTGTCGGGGGTGACCCAGGGCGCCTCCATCGTCCAGCCGCCGGCGGAGAGGTTGAAGCCGAACTCAATATTGAGTCGCTTGGCCTCTTTGACCGCGTAACGGAAGAGATCCCACCACTCGGGGCTCTGATACTTCACGCCGGGCAGAGGCGCGGCGCCGGCATACCCGCCGGTGCAGATCATGTTGACGCCGCTGATCCCTTTGGCTTTGAACTGTTCGAGGTCACGGGTGATGCCCGCCTTGTCCACGCGGTTGAAAAGCCACCACCAATACACACGCGGCTTGGCGCTATCGGGCGGCGCGGCGAATCCCGTATTCAGGTTTTCTGAAGCCGCCTTGGCGTGAGTCTTCTCCGCCGCCAACACAAGAGTGGGAGCAAAAAGAGACTGGAAAAGGGCGGCCAGAGTGAGCAGTTTTATCGCGCGAAAATAGACCGGCGTAGAATTGATCCGAAGATGGTGGGGTTTGTTTTGCATTTCAACTCTCCTGCTCCTTGAGAGGATGCGTTTATTCTAACCTTATGGGGCTGGGAGCTTCAATGGAAAAAAGTCCAATTTGTTGTTATGACGAAAATTCGTCTTCGGGGGAGTGAGACCGGCCAAATAAGACGGCGGCGCGAAACTGGGTAGGAGTCAGCCCGTCGACGCGCCGAAAGACTTTGCTGAAGTAGAACCGGTCTTCGAACCCCGTCATCGCTGCGATCTGCTTGATCTGCAAACTGGGATCGGCCAGCAGCCGACGCGCCTCGGCGATGCGCTTCCCCTGGATGTATTGCTGCGGCGATTCGCCGGTCGCCTCCCGGAACAGGGTCACGAGCCGGCTGCGGCTGACATCGGCGACCCGCGCCAGCTCCTCCAGTGTGAGCGGATCCCCAAGGTTCGCGGCGATATGCGCGAGCACCCGCGCCACTCGCTCGTGGTTGACACGCCCCGCGACGCCCAGGGCGTCTCCCGCTTCCGCCCTCGCTCCCCAGCGCAGCAATTGGGTCAGTACCCGCGCCAGGCGGCAGCTCGTTTCAATGGCGCTGAGGGGATCGTCCTCATCGGCGTGTCTGTCCACAATCTCCCGTAATGTCTGCTCGACCCAATGCCCCGGCGCCAGCGCCGTGAATGTGGGCGGCTGGGCGCCGCCCGGCCAGACGATCTCATACGGCTCGCGTCCATCCGGCCGATCGACGGACGGACGTGCGTCTGGGCTGAAATCGAAATGAACGGCGAAGTGTGCGTTTGTTATTCCGGTTGGCGTGTGGAACGAATGCGGCGTAAAGGGAGGGATGAGCAGCAGCGTTCCCGGCTCGGCGAGACGCGCCTGCCCATTCATCGTGAGCGACATGGCGCCGCGCGCCACGAGCACAAGCTCATGATCGTAAATAATTCGCTCCGGGATTGTCAGCGTCGTATCGTGGAGATGAGCGATGCGGACGATCGGATGGATCTGCTCGAAGCGCAGGAGTATCTTTTGCTTCGGCTCCGTGGGGCCAAACGGAGAAGCGCGCTGAATGAGGGAGTAATCAGAAGTGCGTGCAGCGGTCATTCCCGCTGATTCCGCGCGATGTGTTCGATTCCCTTCATGGCTTCCAAATCCGATATGGAGAATATGTTGTAGGTGCTTGACAAGCGGGCAAAAACTTCGGATAATAAACGGCGACACAATTAGTCGGAGACTGAATTAGTCGGAGACTGAAGATTCGTCAATCGAATTCCTACGCAGGCAGTTCAAGAAGGATCACCAGGACATGCAAATCGAAAATCGGCGTCAGCGAACGCCGTCACAGTGGGCCTGCGCCCTGCTCGCTGCCGCAGCCCTGGGCGCGGCGGCGCCCGCGCACGCGGATGTCGAGCGCTTCGCCTACACCTACGGCTGGCAGACGCCCACCAAGGGCGAAGCCGAGCTGGAGATCAAGCACACGCAGCCGAAGAGCGGCCACTTTTTACAGGATTCGGCGTCCGTGGAGTACGGGATCACCGACCGCTGGATGATTGAGCCCTATATCGTCTACAACCACTCCGGCGGCTTCAAGGACGTCCCGGACAGCACCGGCAGCGTGGACGCCGATGATGGCGGTACGGGTGGCGGCGACGGCGCCGCGATCTTCGACCCGATCCGTATCGGCTCCGGCTATCGCTACGGTGGCTTTCAAGTGGAAACACGTTATCGTTTTGGCGATTATGGCTATAAAAAGCTCCAGACCTCGGCCTATCTCGAATACGAGCAGCTGCGGCGCGAAGGCAATGAAGTGGAAGGCAAGCTGATTTTCCAGTACGATCCCAACGAGTCCTCTGATCTGGTCTTCAATTTGATCACCGAGCAGCCGCTGCGTAAAGGCGCTCCGGCAGAGTGGGGCTACTCCTTCGGAGCGACATATCTGGCCGACAAGAAGAGCAATCGCTACTGGGTTGGCGGCGAAGCCTGGGGCAATTGGTCGGAGAAGCAGCACTTTATCGGCCCTTCGGTCGGCGGCTACATTGGGAAAAGCACACGTTTGGTCGGAACATACGGCTTCCAGACACAGGGCGTCGGCGGCGACCAGTTCCGCGTGATGGTAAGCCAGGAACTGAATTAAGAGAGACGAATACCCATGAACAAGCAACTGAAGAAAATCGCTCTTGTCGCCACGCCGCTGGCCGCGCTGCTCGCCGGCTGCGGGGGCGGCGGAAGCGCACTCGACCATGTGAACGGCTCGAACCACTACGCCAAAACGATCCTAATCGCGAACAAGGCGGAGTACAAACCGCAGATCGTCAACCCCGATCTTCAGGACGGCTGGGGGATCTCCCTTCGTCCCGCCGGCGCGGGCGGCCACTGGTGGATCACGGCGAACAAGACCGGCAAGTCGCTGGAGTATATCGGCGACACCCCCGGCAACCCACTGCACCAAGACTCGCTCAAGGAAGTGACGATCCCCGGCCCCGGCGGCGAGATGGGCACACCCACCGGAACCGTCTTCAACGTCTCCGGGACAGGATTCGTGATCGACCAGCCATTCCCCGGCGGCGCGGCGCTGCACGGCCCGGCGAAGTTCTTCTTTGCGACGGACTCCGGCGTCGTGACCGCCTGGACGGAGCGCGCCCACACCGCCAACAGCGGCATCGACCGCCCGACCAGTTCAGTCATCGTTTGGGACAAGTCGGCGCAAGGCTCGGGATACTTCGGTATGGCGATCTCGCCTCACTTCGACCGCCTTTACCTCGCGGACTTCGGCGAGCATCCACAGGTCACGGTCCTGAACGACCAGTTCCAGGATATTTCCGCCGGTAAGTTCCCGAACCCGTTCCCCGGCTACGCGCCGTTCAACGTTCAGGCGGTCGGCGATTCCATCTTCGTCGCCTACGCTCAGCAGTCCGAACCCGCCGTTGAACTGCACGGAATTGGCAAGGGCAAGCTGGCCGAGTTCACCCTCGACGGCGCGCTGATCGCGACTTGGGACGACCAGAACCTGCTGAACGCCCCCTGGGGTATCGTCAAGGCGCCCGACTCCGGGTTCGGCCTTTACAGCGGCAAACTGCTCGTTTCCAACTTCGGCAACGGCGTCGTGACCGTCTTCGACCCCGCAAGCCGCAAAGCCATCGACTACCTGCGCGGCGACGACAAGAACCCCCTCGTCGTCGACGGCATCTGGGACCTCAAGTTCGGCAACGGCGTTGCCCAGGGCGAATCCACCTCACTCTACTTCGCCGCCGGCCCCAACGGCGAAGCCGACGGGATGTTTGGGAAGATCAAGGCGGAGTAGAGTTCAGTTGGCGAAACGACTGTCTCTGGAACAGTTGGTCTTAGGATCGATAATTATTTGACGGAGCACAAAATTGGCTCTCGCATCGATTGATGCGGGAGCCAATTTGAGTGACGCTGTAAGGTGCAAATAACTTACTCCGACTGACTTCAATCGTTTGTTTATGTTTGTTTGCTGTATAATATATGGTATGGCAAGAGCATATCCCAATCGACTCCCTGATCGAGTGCGACAGGCGCGAGAACGCGCCGCAGAGATTAAGCTTTACGACGCATTAATCACTCAGCTTGACGACAACTGGGCAGTATTCTACAGTGTTCCGTGGATCGACAACAGCCAGAACTCAATCCCCCATGATGGAGAGTGCGATTTCATTATCGCGCACCACAAATTCGGAATTCTTGTCGTGGAAGTCAAAGGTGGCAGTATCGGATTTGACGGCTCCGCCGGGCAGTGGACTTCTACTGATCGGCAAGGTAATGTGCATGATATTGACCCATTCGGTCAGTTACGGAGCGCGAAATATGCGTTGCTCGGCATGCTCAAGTCGTCGGACCGTGTCGGTAATCAATGGATTGATATTGGTCACGCTGTCTGCTTTCCCGACATTGTTATTGATGAGCACTCCTTACTTCCTCCAGATGCTCCTCGCGAAATTATTGTTGACCGGACAGACCTTGAGCATCTGGAGGATCGCATTCGGCGCCTGATGAAATATTGGATCGGCAACCATCCGCCGGATCGTCGCATGACTTCGCTCATTGCGGAATTAGAGCATCGGATTGCTCCGAAAATGGAGTTTGAGGAGACACCCGAAAAGCCGACGGCTTCAGCGAAGCTGAACAAAGCACGCAGTCGGGCTGCTCCCAAACCGGCGCCCCAGCCAGAAACGCCGAAATATCAGGCGACAATCACACGCAGTTCTCCCACCGCCCTGCTGTTTCTCATTGATCAGTCCAAATCTATGGGTAATACGTGGCAGCAGCAGATGACGAAGGCCGAAGCCGTCGCCGATGCAGTCAACCGAACTATTTCAGAGCTTGTGCAGAAGTGCTCCAAAGCGGACGGAGTTCGGCATTACTTTGATGTTGGCGTGGTTGGCTATGGTGGAACAACATGCTCGGATTTGCTCAGCTACATGTCATCACGTTCTTCGCTATTGAAACCCATCTCTGATTTTGAAGATGAGTTCATTAAAATCGAAGAGCGGCAGATGAAGATCCCCAATGGTGTGGGTGGCATCATCGAGCGCACAGTACCGTTTCCAGTGTGGATCGATGCACGAGCGAGTGGGAAAACGCCGATGTGTGCTGCACTCGAATACATCGCCGCCGAGGCTGCGGCGTGGGCCGGCCTCCATTCTCAGTGCTTCCCTCCGTCGATTATTCACATTACGGACGGAGCCGCCTCTGACGGAGACCCAGAGCAAATCGCGAATGTGATCCGCCGCATCTCAACTGCGGATGGTGAATGCTTACTCTTCAACATTCACCTAGCTTCGAATGCGGAAGGGAAAGTCGAATTACCCGTAAGCGAGGCTCAGGCGCCAGCGACGGATCTTGGGCGTCGCCTGTTCCGGATGTCGAGTATGCTTCCTTCTACCTTTTTATCACGAGCCGCAGATTTAGGGTATCGCGCAGGCGCTGGCTCGCGCGGCTACATGTACAATGCTGATTTCACATCGCTGGTTCACTTTCTCAGTATCGGCACCGAGGCGGCCAGAAGGGTGCGTTAATGCAAGTCCATTTTCTTGGCTCCTATCAGACGCCTAAAGTGGACTGCGCCGCCTCAGAATGCGAGGATCGATATGCCATATGCGGCGCTGGGAGCACCTTCGCGATTTCGGATGGCGCAAGCAACTCTATATTTGCCGGGGAGTGGGCGCAGTCGCTTGTCGATCAATTCATTGCATCGCCAACAACATCTATCAATGCCTCGTGGTTGCGTCCTGCAACCGCCGCGCTTTACAGCCATGTCGATTTCGAAAGTCTGCCTTGGCATGGCGTGGCCAAGTTCACACGCGGCGTGTTCGCCACACTGTCGGGATTGTTCTTCGACTGTCAAAGCCAACGGTTTTCCACCGTTTCGATAGGCGATAGCGTCATCGTTTGGAGGCATTTACAGTCCGGACGCGCGGGGATGTTGCCCAGTATGCGCTCTCAGGATTTCGAGCGTTTCCCCCATCTCATTTGCCATCTTCCAGAACGTAATATCGGTCTCTTTCGACGTGTTAGACGACGTAAAAGTATCAAACTTCCTAGCGGCGACACATCGTTCTATCTGATGACCGACGCACTTTGTCACTGGTATGTGTCGGAATGTGAGCGTGGGCGTGAGCCCTGGCAAGCTCTCTGCGAAATCACCAGCCAAGATGATTTTGTGGATTTCATCGTGCATCTTCGGCGTGAGAATATTTTGAAGAATGACGATACTACCCTGATTTCCCTGCGAGTATCCGTTGAGAAAGAGACATGAACTTTCCCGCAATTAATGAATATACATTTGCGATGAACCATCCGGCGGATTGCCTGCTGGATGGGGGCATGAAGCGGATGATTGTTTCCCGGAAAGGCATTAACGGGCCTAAACCGATCTGTGGCCGCTTTGGCGCTGTTTACCAGATGTGCTCGCCGGAGGCGGACGAATATTGGGCGGTGAAGTTCTTCATTAGCGATGTTGCGCGTCGCTCCGATCATTACCGCAAGATTGCTAATTTTCGAAGAGAACTCGCTGTGGATTGTCTCGTTCCCGTGGAATATTTCGCGGAAGGAATTCGCACGGATAAGGGTGTTTTCCCTGTAGTCAAAATGCCATGGGTGCAGGGCGAAACCCTTGATGTCTTCGTTGAGCGTAACATCGCAAACCCGAAAAAGATCCAACACGCCGCAGATTGGTTCAATGACTGCATCCTGACACTTGAGTCATGTGACTGCGCTCACGGAGATTTACAGCATGGCAATATCATCGTCGCGCCGGAACGGATGATGCTGGTGGATTATGATAGCCTGTATGTACCTGGAATGGCTCAGGGAGAAGCTGACGAGCTTGGTCTTCCCGACTACCAGCACCCGCAGCGAAGCGAGCAGTTGTTCGACAAGACAATGGATCGATTTTCGGCAATTGTTATTTATACTTCACTCAGCGCTCTCGCTGAGGCTCCGGAATTATGGGAATTTCATAAAGATTGCGACTATCTTATCGCGAACAAATCTGATTATTGTTCGCCGAGGCAGTCCGAAGTATTCCGAGCGATGTATGGCGTTCCAGCGTTGCGTAGGATGACCGCTGAATGGATGACGTGCTGTGAGATGCGCGTAGATGAACTTCCTTCATTTTCTGAATTCCTCACACGGCTGGAAACCATGGCAGATACGCCCGCAACATTGGAGGAATTCTGGAAACTACGTCCTGCGCCATCCAAACGTGTGTCTTCGTCCGTCATCTCGCAGGACGATAGAGCGATACAGAACCAGAAATTGATCGAGGAACTGCGACGAGGCAAATTGTCAATGAAGGGTCCGGTGGAGACTATTGAAGCGCATCTTCCCAAGTTCCCCCCGAAACCCTCTCCGACTGCTGAGCAACGAACACAAGAAATGGCGGAACGAAAACGCCAAAAAACAAGAGTCTTTGAATCCCGTAAGAGATATTTGAATAGTAAATTAGAAAAGCAGTTGGCGCTACATACCGAACTTATAACGGCTCTTGCCAATTCGCCTAGATTTACTTACGATAAGAACAAGGCTGCCGATTTAGAGATAGAACATAAACAGCTTGAACTATTAGTGACCCGTACAGTTTCGTTATCCGAGGAGCAATTCCCTGCTTTCGAACAAGAAGCTAAAATTCTTCTTTCCTCAAGCATAAATGCGTGGATTGACACGACTAATCAAGAGATTCTGAAACATCGAGAACAGGAAATCCAAAAAACAAGAGTTTTCGAGTCCCGTAAGAGGTATTTGAATAACAAATTAAAAAAGCAACTGACACTACGACGTGAGTTTATAACTTCTCTCGCTAATTCGCCTACATTCCTTTATGACAGGAACAGCCTAACTGAGGCGGAAGTAGAGTGCAAGAAGCTCGAACAATTAATTAATCGTTCTTTGCTACTGTCTGAAGAGCAATTTAGCGTTTTTGAGCAAGAAGCTAAAGCTCTTATTAAATCGAATGTTCATGAACGAATTACTGAAATTCAGCAAGAAATTTCGAAACATAGGGAAGAAAAACATCGAGAATTGAAAGAAAGCTCCGAGCTTGCTTTCAAGCTGTCGAAACGGCTAAGGAATGATAATCCAAAACATATGGCTCTTGCCGAGCGCATAAACAAATTTGACCATAACCCCAGTTATTGACTTTCTCTCGATCCGATAACGTGCTTTCACTGAGACATTAACTCTGACATACAGCCTTTCAAGATTTGCGGCTCGTTGCTCAGTCTGTCATCGGCCTTCTTGAGCAAGGCCCCCAGTTCC
>NZ_JBDSQY010000130.1:0-10276 GCF_039929585.1 Capsulimonas sp. | reverse complement strand
GCCCCTCCGCCCCAATTCTGGGGGACCAGATTTCGGACTATGGCATTTTCCGGGTTCCCCAGAATTGGGGCGGAGGGGTGAACTCCGAGTCCCCCAGAATTGGGGCGGAGGGGCCATCTTCATCTGCTCTTTTCACCCCACGTAACCCTCGTGCGGTGCATAATTACGAACGCTCCCTTTCCCGCCCGAAGCAGCTTGTTGGGAAAAAGGGAGAAGCGCGCTAAAGCGCCAGGGGAATAGGGCCTACCCGCACCCGCAGTGTCCGTATCTCATACGGCCGCACATCGAACATTACCTTCTCCCCATCCACCGTCACCGGCCGCGCACGGCTTTCTTCGGTCTCCACCTCCAGCAAATTCACTTCTACGGCTGACTCCAATGTGCGCCCAAATGTTAGCGTTACCGGCCCGCGCTGCCCATAGCATTCGTACAAACGTACGATCAAGCTGTCGTCGTCTTCGGCCTTCTTCACCGTCTCCACAATCACATTCGCTTTGTCTGAAGAAACAAATGAAAAGCTCACGGGCAGATCGCCGTGGGCCTGGACAGCGGCGAATTGGGTGGGGATGTTGAACTCGTAGGCGCGCTGGATGGTCTCGGCGGCGCGCCAGTCTCCGGCATGGGGGTAGAGGGCGTAGGCGAAGCGCTGGCGGCCGAGGTCTGCTTCGGGATCGGGACTTGTGGCGCCTTTGAGGAGGGTCAGGCGCATGACGTTGTCCTTGATGTCCCAGCCATATTTGCTCTCGGAGAGGAGAGAAACTCCGTAATCACCTTCGCTGAGGTCCGCCCACTTGTGCGCGCAGACTTCGAAGCGAGCCCAGTCCCAGCTCGTGTTCCAATGGGTCGGCCGCTCGACATTACCGAACTGAATATCGTACGTGGCGCGCGGGCTGCGCACGTTGACGGGAAAGGCGGCTTTCAGCAGGGTGTGTCTTTCCTGCCAATCGACTTCGGTGTCGAAGTCGATCCGGGCCATATCTCGGTACAGGCTAATGCGCTGGCGAACCGTGCTGCCTCGCCCGAAGGCGCGCGTCACTTCGATACTCGCGCGAATAGGACCATGTTCTGCGACGGCAATACTTGTCAGCGATTGCACAGGCTCCATCTTGTCTTGATAGAAGATATCGATATCCCAGGCGTCGTAGTTGAGTGGCTTGTCTTCGAATGTCAGAAGGGCGTTGCCTTTGCAATAGGCATCCTGATCGATGATTTCCCGCTCGGCGCGCTTATCCCAAAGAGACGAGATTTCGCCATTTTCGTCTAGCGTGAGTGTGAAGAATTGGTTTTCCAGCCGTCGTTCTGAGACATGGAGGGATGGCTCTTCGTGCGCGTTGTCGGCGAGCGGCAGGCCCTCGGCGCGCAGCGTGTCGTAGCCGAGCGCGGGGACATGACTGAGATGGACGAGCGTTTTCTCTCGACCATCGAGATCGACGATATGCTGGCCGGGCAGGCGGAGATCGCGGGGCGCTTCGGCGACGTCCGAGCGCGGCCAGGACAGGGGGTTGTAAATGACGACGTCGCCCGCGTCCTCAGGGATATTGCGGGCGATGGCGCCGAGGGCGCCCTGTACGGTGTCCGATGCGATCCCGAGGATCGTGAGATAATCCCGGTCGCTGTCCTCGTAAACCTCGCGAATGGATGAGCCGGGGATAATGTCGTGGAACTGGTTCAGCAGGGCCAATTCCCACGCCTTCGCCAGTTCTGGCGTTGGATAGCGGCGTCCTGTGAGCAGACCGGCAAGCGACGAAAGCTGCTCCGCCGTCTGCAAGAGAATTTCCGATTGGCGATTGAACTTCTTGTTGCGCGCTTGCGATGTGTACGTCCCGCGATGGTATTCCAGATAAAGCTCACCGACCCAGCGCGGCAGGTTCGGCTTGCCTTCGACTTGCCGCGCTAGCTCTTCAAAGAACTCCTCGCCGCTGGACAGCTTTACCTTCGGCATTCCGGGGAAATCTTTGAGACGCGCCGCCGTTTCCAGCATGGCGCGGGTGGGGCCGCCGCCGCCGTCGCCCCGGCCGTAAATGTAGAGGTTCGAGTCCGTGATGTTCTTTTGCTTGTATTCCGTCCAGTTTTTGCGCAGCTCTGTGGGCGTCATAGAGGCGTTGTAGTCGCCGAGGGGGGAGTAATGGGTCAGGAGGGATGTGCCGTCAATGCCTTCCCATTCGAATGTCTGATAGGGCGGCTTGTTGATCTGGCTCCAGTAGATCTTGATCGTCATGAAGTATTTGAGGCCCGCTTTTTTGACGATCTGCGGGAAGGCGGCCGAGTATCCGAAGACATCGGGAAGCCAGACGACATTGCTGTGCGTCCCAAACTCTTGCTGGAAGAAGCGCTGGCCGTAAAGAAACTGACGGACCAGGCTCTCGCCGCCCACCACATTGCAGTCCGATTCGATCCACATCCCTCCGACGGCTTCCCATTGCCCTCGCTGAATAGCCGCCTGAATACGCGCGTAGACCTCGGGATAGTCTTGCTTGAGGTAGGCGTACTGCTGGGGCTGGGAGCAGGTGAATTTGTACTCGGGATACTGCTCCATCAGTGTGAGCGCCGTGGTGAAGGTGCGTCCGATTTTTTTGCGGGTGTGCGCGATGCGCCAGAGGTAAGCCGTGTCGATATGCGCGTGGCCGGTCGCCCAGATCGTCGGCGCAAAGTTCGAATCGGCGTGATACTTCTGGTAGAGATGGGTTTGGACATACTCCCGCGCCCGCGCGGCGGACGCATAAAATGCATCGTCGCCCGCGCCGCGCGTCCAGTCCAGAAGGTTTGTGGCCGCGTCCAGCACATCGAGAATGACGGAGTATTCCCGCGCATTCACATCCATCGTCTTCGCCGAGTCCAGGGCGACGCTCATATCGTAAAAGAGCGCTTCGGCGTCGGTGTCGATCCATCGCAGTTCGGCGGTCTTGATCTGCACGGTCTTTGGCGTGAATACGCGTGCGTGGCGCTGGTCGCCCAGCCCGGTGTAGCACTCCAGAGCTAACGAATATACGCGGCCGCCTTCGGCGCTTTCCGAAAGCAGTAAATCGTGGTGGAAGAGATCGATCGCCTGCGTAGGAGTTCCGTCGATCCACACCAGCGTCTCCGCTTCGGCAAGCTCCAGCCCCAAAAACACGCGCTGTGCGGCCCACGTCTCGGGGATCGCTGCTTTGCCGCGCAGCCAGATCGTCTGCTCGCGCGCCTCATATGTCCCAAGCGTCGGCAGCAACTCCCAATCACCATCGTCGAAATCAGGATCAGCCGCGCCGGCGATCGGGCCGGTCGCCTTGCGCCAGTCGCCCAAAGGCATGGACGCGCGAACCTGCGCTTTTTTCAGCTCCGCAATTCGCTTCTCGATCTTTTCGACGGTGTAATGCCAGCTCACGAATGTTTCTCCTTTTTGACCGTCGAGAGGGCGTGAGTGACGATCGTATCGCCGTAGGCGGTATCGAGTTCTTTGTAGCGGATCAACAGGCGATAATAAATCGGGCCATAAATCATGTCGATGAGAATATCCGGGTCGGTATCGCGGCGGAACTCGCCCGAGGTGATGGCCTTGTAAATCACCTCATGGCTCACTGCGCGCCGTGGCATGATATACCGTTCTTGATACTCTCGGAGCAGATCCGGGCTGCTCTGCGCCTCCGCGACCAGTTCGCGGGCGACCTTGCCGAAGAACCCGTTCAAAAACTCAATGGTCGTCGCGACCTGAAGGCGAATGACTTCCTCGGCGGTTGCTTCCATTGGCGCGCGTACCGTAGGGATCTTTTGGCGTTCAAAGAGGTCGAGCACGAGCGCAAACTTCGAGGGCCACCATTTGTAAATCGTCGGCTTCCCCACGCCTGCCCGTCGGGCGACCTCCTCAATGGTGAGATCCCGCACCGACTTCTCCGTCAGGATCGCCTGGACTGCATCCAAAATCTGCTCGTGCGATGTGGCGCTGCTGCTGGCGGGGCGCCCACGCTGTTTTTTCTCGGCTTGCTGCATTTTTTATAGACTCTTAAAATAATTTCCGTTACGTGTCGTAAAACTATTGACACGCATGGCCGAATATGAATATACTTTACTCGGCGTTAAGAAAATTGTCAACTCGCAATCAGGAGATACACATCATGGCCACAATCACACATGCGATTTCACCCGAAGACTGCGCCGCGATGGCGGAGCTACGCAAAGCCGCTGCGAATATCACGGTGACATTCGATCCGGCGTCTCGTCCCATGCTCGACGAGATGCTCAGCCACACGCCTCCGGCGCCCGGCGTCACTTCCGAGGCGGCGACAGTCGGCGGCGTTCCGGGGTATTGGGTCCGGCCGACCGATGTCCTTCCCAACGCGGCGATCCTTTACTTGCACGGCGGCGCCTACAATGTCGGTTCGGCCGGGGCGTTCCGAAACTTCGTCGGCCAGATCGCCACGCGGGCGGGCGTTGCCGCCTTCGCGGCGGAGTATCGTCTGGCGCCCGAGCATCCGTTTCCTGCGGCGGTGAACGACGTCATGGCGGCGTATCATGGGGTAATCAATGAGGGTTTTACGGAGATTGCGATCGTGGGAGATTCCGCGGGTGGCGGTCTGACGCTCGTGACGTTGGCCCAAGCAATCGAGATGACGCGCGATGCCGGCGAAATCCAGCCGCGATGCGCGGTGGTGATGTCGCCCTGGACGGATTTGTCGCTGAGCGGCGCCAGCATCACGGAACGCGCCTTGGCAGACCCGTTTCTGAAGCACGATTCCATTGCCGCCGCCTCCGCTCGCTATCTTAACGGGCATGACGCGCGTGATCCGCTGGCGTCTCCATTATTCGGCGGCTTGACCGGCCTGCCGCCGATCCGAATACATGTCGGCGAGGATGAGATTCTGCTGGATGACTCGCGGCGTTATGCCAAACGCGCCACCGCCGAAGGCGTCGAGATTGAACTGCACATCTGGGAAGGGATGCCGCACGTGTTTCCCAGCAATGTGGGAACGTTCGCGGCATCGGAAATCGCTCTCGACGACATCGGCGCCTTTTTACGCCAGCATCTGAGCAGCCTGTGACGACATGGGTTTGGCCCCTCCATTCTATCCTTCCCGGTCCCCCAGAATTGGGGCGGAGGGGCCATCCTAAAGACTCAACTCAACCCTATAGCGAATCCAGGAACGCCTTCAAGTCATTGCGCTCCTGCGGCGACAGGTTCATATTGAATCGGCCGTTGTAGAAGGCGATTACATCGCCCGTGGACGCCGCCGAGCCGTTGTGGAAGTACGGCGCGCGGGCGGGCAGACCGCGCAGGGTGGGGACTTTGAACTTGCCGATGTCTTCCCATTTGCCGGTTACGAGCGCGCGGCCCGGGTCGGTCGTCAGACGCAGGCCGCCGGTTGTCTTATTGCGCAAAGTGTAAAGCGGCATGTCCGGCGTGCGCCGCCCAGCGTCGGACAGGCCGAGATCAAGGAAGTTCGCCGAGGAATGGTTGCCCGCGTTAGGTGTGTTGTGGCAACCCGAACAGGTCGTCCGTACGAGTGAGAGATGGAC
The DNA here is from genome assembly GCF_039929585.1 of Capsulimonas sp. NCBI lineage: Bacteria > Bacillati > Armatimonadota > Armatimonadia > Capsulimonadales > Capsulimonadaceae > Capsulimonas > Capsulimonas sp. The sequence continues at coordinate 4,789 of NZ_JBDSQY010000130.1, read as the reverse complement.
GACGTCGTTAAAGCCCGCGACATTCGTCACGGCAATTGGGTGAGTGTTGAAGATCGCCTCGCCCCGCGCGATCGATCGGCGCGCCGCCGACTGCGGATCGGCGCCCGCGATACCCGTCCATTTGTCGAAGATGGTGAAGACCTTAGGATTGAACGTGGGTAACAGCTGGTCGTTCTCTCCGGGCGTAAAGGGCAGCGACGAAAGGAACAGCGGTCCGCCGTCCGCGCCATTGATATTCAGCGCCCCCGCCACGCGGTCTGTCGACTGCGCGGAGAAGAGGCCCGTTTCAAAGGCGACGATCTGCTGCAAGGCGGCGGCGCTCGGCGGCGACGCGCCCTGGGCGTGGGTCAAAACAGCGTTTGCCGCCTGATGCGCCAGATTGGCGGACATTGCGGCGCCGGTCACGGTCTCTCGCCCATCCCACATCACCACGCTGAGGGTTTTGAGGTTCGTCGTGGGCAGCGGCCGCCGGAACAGCGAAAGCTCCGCAGACGAAGCAAAGCGATACGGATCATTTGCCGCCGCCAGCGTGAACTGTGCGCTCGCCGGCACGGGAAGCCCCACGCGGATATCGCCCTTGCTGAGCAGCATGCTGTACGCCGCGCGCCGGGAGGCCGGCGTGGAAACGTCGGCGTTCGGCGAGTTCGAACCATCCACGGTCCGGAACAGCGGGTCCAGTCCATTGGTATCCAGGAACCGGGCCTGAGCATTCGCCGGCGTGATGCTCCATGCATTACCCGGCTGATGGCAGGTGACGCACGCGCGCCCGTTGCGGCCCAAGCTTGCAAAGAACGGGTGAGTCGCCGTGACCTGCCCCGTCGTGCTGATCGTCGTCATCTGTCCCGTCGGGTCTGCGAACACCTGACCGGTGTTCGGAGGAGTCGGGTTTGTCGGGGGAGTATTCGGTGGCGGGCCTCCCGGCGGTCCGGCGGGCGGCGGCCCGGGTGGAGACGGCGGAGGCGGCGTGGTCGCCGCCTGCGCGAGTGTCGCGAAAAGTCCAGCGGTGGATGCCGCCAAAATCCATGGAAGTCGACGTGACGCCATATGCATGTCCTCGTTTCAGTGAGCGCTTGCTAAAGTTCGCTAATTTTAGCAAGGCATCATGAAGCAAACATGAAGAAGTTATGAAAATATCATGATGCCTGAAATCTATTGACAGCGTACGCGTATTGCGTAATAATATACGTAATATGCGTACAAGGAACTTATTAGACGCTCTCTTTCCGAAAACGCGCCAGTCAATATTATCAATGCTTTTACTGCATCCAGATCGGAGGTGGTATCTGCGTGATTTGGCCGGCGCTCTGGGTTTAACGCCTTCCAGCTTGCAGCGTGAGATGGCTTCCCTTACCGAAGCCGGCCTCCTGCGTCGTGAAGTCGATGGTAATCGCGTATATTACCAAGCAGACCCCACATTCCCAATCATGAGCGAACTGCAAAGTATTTTTGCAAAAACGACAGGGTTAGCAGACCAAGTTCGCGCGGCCTTGGATCCTTTTGTAAGCCAAATTGACTTCGCATTTATCTATGGATCGGTTGCGCGAAATGAACGAACTGCTTCTAGTGATGTCGATGTGATGGTGATTGGGGCGGTGCGTCTGTCTGATTTTTCCTTACCATTTCGTGAATTGGAGCGCACACTGCAAGTTCCAGTGAACACGACACTTTTTTCACTTACGGAATTTATGAGGAAGCTGGAGCAAGGAAGTCATTTTTTAGAAACGGTGATGCAGGGGCAAAAAATATTTTTGAAGGGAAATGAGAATGAGTTGGCAAATGCTGTTAGCGCGGCAGTTGGTAAGATCGCACGTCACGAGTAAGAACGAGATTGACGAGTTGCGCGGCGTGATCGCGCGCGATCTTGCGGACGCTGCAATCAGCGCGCTTTCCTCGGACCGGCGCTTCGCGACCGCTTACAACGCCGCTTTGCAAACCGCTAAAATAGTGATTGCATGCGCCGGCTATCGCGTCGCGGGGTTAGGTCATCATCAAACCACTTTCGAAGCAGCTGAATTAGCGATTGGATCGCAGAGCGCGACGCTGATGGCTTTCTTTGACACATGTCGCCGGAAGCGAAATATCGTAGATTACGACCGGCACACGTCGCTACGGATACGGAAGCTGAGCAAGTGCTGGAAGAAGCAAAACGGTTTCTTCAAATTGCGGAGAATTGGATTGCCCTTAACTATCCCGCCCTTGCGATAGTCCCCCCGTAAACCTGCCGGATTCCTTTGGATGCTCTGACGTTTGCTTGCCTCGTCCCCGATAACTTTAGCAAGTAAGAGTTTTCAAAGGATCATTTCATGAAGCGTCAAGGATTTACACTCATCGAGCTGCTTGTGGTTATCGCCATCATTATGGTGCTTGCGGCCATTCTCTTCCCCGTGTTCGGGAAGGTGCGTGAGAAGGCGCGGCAGACATCGTGTATGAGCAATCAAAAGCAGCTGGGGCTTGCGGTATCTCAGTACACGCAGGATAACGACGAGTATTTTCCCGGCGTGCAGCCCTATGGGGTAGGATGGGCGGGGTCCATCTACCCTTATGTCAAGAGCAAGGATGTTTACACCTGTCTGGACGACAGCGGCAATACGCCTAGCAAAGTTTCCTATGGGTTCAACGCTAATCTCACCCCTGCCGCGTCGGCGCAAACCGGAAGCGGCGCCGTCAACAGCGCGGGACTGACCTCCGATTCCAAGACGGTGATGCTGTTTGAAGTGAGCGGCAACCCGACGGACCCAAGCGACCTTAATGAAGCGACAAGCGTGTCGGCGTGGGGAATGGACGCCGCCGGAGGGGGATTCTTCTACGGCCCCGGCAGCTACGCGACCGGCGATATGGGCCAGCCGTCCTACAGTGGCAACGACGGCGGCCGCCCGGGCGGTCGTCACACGGATGGCTCATGCTTCCTGTTCGCCGACAGCCACGTCAAATGGCTTCGCCCGAGCGCCGTTTCTCCCGGCCACACCCAGGACTCCCCGGACCTGGATCAGGGCGCCGGCAGCTACGCCGGAAACGCCGCCGGCACAAACGTCTCCACCTTCACCGCCACGTTCAGCACGATGTAGATTTCGTTCATCACGGATACAGACACAGCCCGGCGCGATATTTCGCGCCGGGCTGCTTGCTTTTACGGTTTCCTATGGCAAGCGCTTACATCTTCATACCGTGCATGGGCGCCATCTTGCCGCCGATCGTCATCTGCTCCGCCATCTGCAAGTGCGATTTCAGCGTCGGGAGTGTCGTGGCGGCGAAATGCATTAGGGTCGGCATCTTGCCGGTGGACGCTTCCTTCTGAAACTCGGAAATGTCTTTGTGATGATCCTCGATCATATCTTTTTTGTAGGCGCTGTCAAACGCCGCGCCGTGCAGTTTGGAAAGGCGCGCGTAGGTGGCTTTTTCTTCTGGTCCCGGAGTAGTGGGAACGCTGAGACCGAGTCGCGCTGCCGTTTGCTTAAGCGTGTCGTTCGCCTTGGAGTGATCGGTCACCATATGCTGGCCAAAGGCTTTGACGCTGGGACTGCTACCATTTTGGATGGCCAGTTTCCCAAGCATCACTTCTCCGGCTCCGCCCTGTGCGGCCTTCATGACGAACTTCTTATCATTGGAGCCGACCATGGGGGGCCTCGCCGTCGCGTTCACTCCCAATATGATGACCGCTCCGATTGATAAGGCCAGTACGCCCAAGCTCCGATGCGCGGCGGATAATCTGTTCATGATATTGATGCTCCTGTGTCATTTGAGAAAATTGCTTTTGTAGGATCGCGGTTGTCCAATGCTGGTTCAGATTACCCTTAGGTTACTCAGAGGAAACATTATGCGGCGCCGCCGATTGTTGGATCGGTGAGGTACCCTGTACGGTGACGCCGTCCATGGCGTGAATTTTGGAAGCGGCTGCTTTGGATGGCGGCGGGAGATCATTGAATGAGTGATGTGAATACGGGGCTGACCCTGGATCTGAGCGGCAAGGTCTGCGTCGTCACCGGCGCGACCGGAGAGTTGGGCCGTGTGATGACTCGGACGCTGGCTCGGTGCGGGGCGGATGTCGCGATCAATTATCTGCGCAACGTGGAGATGGCCGAGACGCTGGTCCGCGAAGTGCGGGAGATGGGGCGACGGGCGATTGCCGTGCAGGCGGATGTGACGGACAAGACGAGTGTGAACGCGATGCGCGATCAAATCTCTGCCGAACTGGGCGTCGCGGATGTGATTGTGAACAACGCCGTGATCCAGTATGACTGGACATCGGTGCTGGAGCAATCCGTGGAAGATTACGAGAGCCAGTTTCGCTCGTGCGTGCTGCACAATGTGCTGATGGCTCAGGCGTTCACGCCGGCGATGATCGAGCGCGGGACGGGCGGGCGCGTGATCGGGATCAATACCGAGTGCGCCATGCAGAACTTCGCGGGCCAGTCGGCGTATGTCGCCGGCAAGCGCGGGATGGACGGCATCCTGCGCATTCTGGCGAAGGAGATCGGCGAGCACCAGATCACCGTCAACCAGGTGGCGCCCGGGTGGATGATCAGCGACCGCGACCGCGCGAGCGGGACCGAGGAGAACGAAGGCTACGCGAGCAAAGTTCCACTGAAACGCCGTGGGACGGATCAGGATATCGCGAATGTCGTCGCGTTTCTGGCGTCGGACCTCTCGGGTTTTATCACCGGCGCGTATATCCCCGTCTGCGGCGGGAATGTGATGCCGGCGATTTAGCGCGGCCCTCATATAACCCACCCCGGCGCTTCGCGCCCCTCGTGACCTACCCCCGGCCTTCGGCCGACCCCTCCCTTGAAGC
>NZ_JBDSQY010000129.1:0-13219 GCF_039929585.1 Capsulimonas sp. | reverse complement strand
TTCTTTACTAAACAGTGGGCCGCAGCTGTCTGAACGACAAGAACGGCCCAAATCGCCTCAAAGATCGCAGCTGGCTTGAGAAAGGGCACTTTCCGGCACCACTTCTAGAAGTGCACGATGTCCACCTTCGTGGACTCCAGAAACTTGTCGATTGCGTTTCTTTTCTGGAGTGCCCGGAGGGGCACATCGTGCACTTCTAGGCGCGACTTCAGTCGCCGGCTATCCGAGATGGGGACTAAATCCTACTCCACCGTCGGAGGTGTCGCTTTTGCGGGCCACTCGGGGTTGGGCTGGAAGGGGAAGGGATCGATCTCGGCTCGGCCCATGCTGGATTCGAAGTCGGTGATCTTGTCGTGGAGGCGCAGGACGTTGCGCTCGGCTTCGCCGGCGTCGAAGGTGTCCCAGAGGGCTGTCAGACGCATGTTGCCGTTCGGATCGGGGATCGCGCGGGCGTGCTTCAGGCCGTTGTCGAGGGCCTTGCGGCCGGCGACCGTGAGGTTCTCAAGAACGGGGGCGATCACATCGCGCTGGAAGATGCGTGGGCCATAGGTTCCGGCGCGGTAAATAGTTTCGGAGACGACCTGCCAGTTCGGGATGATGTCCTGCGCGGGCATCGCGAAGTGGGTGATCACGTCGTGAATAGCGCCGAGCGTTTCTTCCGGGAAGTAATAGAGGAAGAGACGCGCGCCTTCCAGGAAGAAGGCGTAGTGGGCGGCTTCGTCCACGGCGAGCGTGGTGCAGGCGCGGGCGAGAACGGGGTCGGGCGCGCCGGAGGCAAGGACGCCTTCGCCACGGGCGATCTCGGCGAACTTCAAATAGTTGACCTGCGTGGCGCGCTCCTGGAAGACGGTGTAGACCAGCATGTGCAGGGCGTCGTCCCACGGAAGGGTCCAGTTGTTCACGCGCAGCTGCCACTTGTAATGCTCGATCTGCGCCGGAGTGCGTCCGCGCGAAAAGAGCAGGGCGTTTTCCCATGTGTCGCCGTGGCGCTCTTCCTCGGCGCCCCAGCGGAGCTGGAAGTTTGAGCGCCCGTTGGAGCGGCGCACGACACGCAGAATTTCGGAGGTATAGTCCGGTGCGTACTGCTCGACGGCGAAGTATCCCTCAATCAGCTGCACGACATCTTCCGTATGATCCGTGCGCATGTCTCGCCAGGCGAACGACGTGTCCGGGTTCCAGTTGCGCAGGCGCTGGGAGCGGTCTACGTACCAGCGGTACAGTGCTGAAAACGCGCGCTCGATCAGACGATGGCGCTCCTCGCTGCTCAGCAGCGTCACGGGGCAGTCTCGGGGCGCGTCGGGGAGCATATCGGGCGGGAGAAGCGCGTCGCGAAGGCTGCCATTGCTCAAAGTGGGTATGACCGTCATGGGTAAATTCTTCTAAGTCCTTAGGTTTTGCGCAGCGGTCCACGCCATCGTCGCTGCATGGTTGGCGTTTGCACGCCAAGGCCGCAATCGTCGCTATCTTTTCAGATTATTGTGAATGGATGAAAGATTATATCCGATTTCACGACTTTTGACCCATTTTCGCGCTGAGGAGCGGAAATCAGCCGGGAATCGCGCGAATCCCCGACGAAAGGTGTCGGAAATAATAGTGACATATTCCCGATGAACAGTCAATCCCCATTTTGGCGTATTTCACGGGAATGATGCGCGCCAACGTAAAAAAAGGCCGGAGCGCGCCGCGCTCCGGCCGTGTCGTCTCTGATTATCCCCAGCCCCCTCTTCCAGAATTAGGAGAGGGCTGAGGTGAGAGCCGCGATCTTATTCGCTCTTGAAGTCCGCGTCGATCACGTCATCGTCGGCCTTGGCCTGCGCCTGACCTTCGGGCGTTTCGCCCTCGTGGTGGCCGTTGGCGCTGTCCGCTCCGCCTTCCGCCTGCTTGTACAGGATCTCGCTCAGCTTGTAGGACGCCTGAACCAGAGTTTCGGTGGTCGACTTGATCTTCTCGATGTCTTCGCCCTCCAGCGCGGACTTAACGTCGGCGATGGCGCTCTCGGCGGTGGCCTTCTCGTCGGCCGGGGCCTTGTCGCCCAGGTCCTTCAGAAGCTTCTCGGTCTGGTAGACGGCCTGGTCCGCCTGGTTGCGGGTTTCGGCCTTCTCACGGATCTCAGCGTCCTTGGCCGCGTTCTCCTCGGCTTCACGCACCATGCGCTCGACTTCCGACTTGTCCAGGGCGCCGGCGCCGGAGATCATGATCTTCTGCTCCTTGCCGGTGGCCTTGTCGCGGGCCGAGACGTTCACGATGCCGTTGGCGTCGATGTCGAACGTGACTTCAACCTGCGGGACGCCCCGCGGGGCCGGCGGCAGACCCGTCAGCTGGAAGTTGCCCAGCTTCTTGTTCTGCGAAGCCAGAGCGCGCTCGCCCTGGTAGACCACGACATCGACTGCCGTCTGGCCGTCGGCCGCCGTCGAGAAGGTCTCGGACTTGCGGGTCGGGATCGTCGTGTTGCGATCGATCAGCTTGGTGAACACATCGCCCAGCGTCTGAATTCCGAGGCTCAGCGGGGTGACGTCCAGCAGGACGACATCCTTGACTTCGCCGCCCAGAACGCCGGCCTGGATCGCGGCGCCGACGGCGACGACCTCGTCCGGGTTGACGCTGCGGTTCGGCTCTTTGCCGCCGCCGAGCTTCTTGACCAGTTCCTGAACGGCCGGAATACGGGTCGAGCCGCCGACGAGGATGATCTCATCCACGTCCTTCGCTTCGATGCCGGCGTCTTTCAGCGCCTGGTTGAAGGACTGCGAGGTGCGGTCCACCAGATCTCGGGTCAGGTCGTCGAACTTGGCGCGGGACAGGTTGACGTCCAGGTGCTTCGGTCCCTCGGCGTCCGCCGTGATGAAGGGCAGGTTGATGTTGGTCTGCACGACGCTGGAAAGCTCGATCTTGGCCTTCTCGGCGGCTTCGCGCAGTCGCTGCATCGCCTGCTTGTCCTTGCGCAGGTCGATGCCCTGCTCCTTCTTGAATTCGTCCGCGACGAAGTCTACAATCCGGCTGTCGAAGTCATCGCCGCCGAGCTTCGTGTCGCCCGCAGTGGAGCGCACTTCGAAGACGCCGTCGCCCACGTCCAGAACCGACACGTCGAAGGTGCCGCCGCCCAGGTCGTAGACCAGGATCGTTTCATTCTTCTTCTTGTCGAGGCCGTACGCCAGGCTTGCGGCGGTCGGCTCGTTGATGATGCGCAGAACTTCCAGACCGGCCACTTTGCCTGCGTCCTTGGTCGCGTTGCGCTGCGCGTCGTTGAAGTACGCGGGAACGGTGATGACGGCTTTGTCGACTGTTTCGCCCAGGTACTTCTCCGCGTCCGCTTTCAGCTTCTGAAGGATCATCGCCGAGATCGCCTCAGGGGAGTAATCCTTGCCGTCGACGGTGACGCGGTCATTGGTGCCCATCTTGCGCTTGATGGAAATGATCGTGCGATCCGGGTTCACAACCGCCTGGCGCTTGGCCGCGTTGCCCACAAGTCGCTCGCCGGTCTTGGTGAAGCCGACGATCGACGGCGTGGTGCGGGCGCCTTCCGCATTCGCGATAACGGTCGGCTCTCCGCCTTCGAGGATCGCGACGCACGAGTTGGTCGTTCCCAGGTCAATTCCTACTGTTCGTCCCATAAACTTTTCCGCCTCCTATTGGTCCCGACAAGTGAAAATCTTGTAACGGGTTTATTATATCTCTTGAGTGTCTTGCTGTCAATACTCTTAACGGTTTTCTTTCGAAAACTGTTCCCAATATTTTCCCTTTTCTCACATCCGACCGTTTGGCCGCCCTTCGCCCTCCAGAGAGCCCTGACGAAATCCGACAATGAACGATAGGATAACCGCGTCAATTTCTCGGGACGCGGCCGAAAATACGAATTATGATCGCGCGACAACAAACATTTTGGGACTGGAAGACGATCGTTTTGACGATCGTGGGAGCACTTGTGACGGCGCTGGGTGTCTGTGTGCAGTTCGGCTGGCATACGCATAATCTCTGGATCCTGCAAATCCAACCCGCGTTTACACCTATGGTCTACACGACGGCGCTTTGCTTTACGTGCTGCGGCGCGTCGCTGCTTTCCCTGACGCTGGGGCGGGTGCGCCGGCTCGTGACGCCCATGGCGGTCTTCTCACTCATCGCCGGGCTCTCGATGCTCATCGAGCACGTTTTTCACATGAACCTGGGCGTCGATCAGCTGCTGATGCCTACGGGCGCCACGGTGGCGACGGCGACGCCGGGACGAATGGCCTGCGCCACCTCGATTTGTTTCGCGTTGGTCGCCACCTGCCTTCTTCTTCTTCGCTATCAGGGAGTACGGCGCTGGGCCGTGCTGACGGTCGGGGCGCTGAGCGCGGCGGTCATCGGGATTGGTTTGGTCGCGTTCTGCGGTTACCTGACGGGGGTGACGAGTTTTTACGCCTGGGGTTCTCTCGCGCGCATGGCGGTGCACACATCGATCGGATTTGTATTTTTAGGTTCCGGTTTGTGCTTGTACTCGTGGCGGGAGGAGGCGCGCAGAGGCGTCTCCCCCGCATGGCTGCCCTTCTTCGTCGGATTGGGGATCGTCACAGCCTCGTTCTGTCTTTATCAGGCCCTGATCGTTGAGCAGCGCCAGCAGATCGAGCGATTGAGCCGCCTGGAAGCGATCAACGTCCGCAACGAAATCACTTCTCAGCTTCAAGTTCGCACCGATGCGCTGCAGCTGCTGGCGCGTCGATGGAGCATTGAAGGGAATCTTCCCGAGCAGGAATGGAACAACATCGCCCAGCTTTACACGCAGCAGCATCAGGGCTATCAGGCGATCGAGTGGATCGACCGGAACTATATCATCCGCCGCGCTTATCCGCCCCTCGAAAACGAGCGGGTGATGAATATGGACTTGAAGCGACAGGCGGGAAGACAGGCGCTGCTGGATGAGGCTCGCGATCGGACGGATTTTTCCATCAGCCCAGTGCGCCAGTTGAAGCAGGGAGGGAAGGGGTTTCTGATCGATATTCCTCTTCGCTGTGGAGGTCGTTTCGATGGATTCGCCACGGGCGTTTTCCGCATGAACGATATTTTAAAGACGGCGATCAGCAGAGATATCACGCAAGGGTACTCGGTCGTCATTTACGACGGCGATAAAGAAGTCTACGCGCGCAATAAAGACCTTCGGGGCGCTGTTCCTCTGGACGCTCAAGAAGCGCGGCTGCAGTTCCATGGCGCCGCCTGGCGCGTCGTTGCATGGCCGCTCTCCAACACAATGTCGACGACCGAAGATTGGGCGCCGCTGATCGCCCTCTGGACAGGATTGGTGATGGCCGTGATCTGCTCCACCGCCGTAGGGCTCGGCCAGGCGGCGCGGCGCCAGGCCCGCGAGCTGACCGCGATGAATTCGGCGCTGACGCGTGAAGTGTCCCAGCGAGAGCTCGCGCTGCAGGCGATGCAGTCTTCCGAAAACAAACTGCTGTCCGTTACGGAAACGGCGAATGAAGCGATTGTCGTGGCCGACGGCGCCGGGCTTCTCGTTTCCTGGAATAAAGGCGCCCAGAGTATTTTCGGCTATCCGTCCGAAGACGTCGTCGGTCGGCCGCTGACGCTACTCATGCCGGAGCGCTTCCACGCGATGCACGCCCATGGGATGGAGCGGTTTCTGGCGACCGGGGAGGCGCATGTCATCGGCAATACCGTGGAGCTTGCCGGTATCCATCAAAACGGATCTGAGTTTCCTCTGGAGCTGTCGCTGTCGTCCTGGACATCCGGGGGTGAGATCTTCTTCACGGGCATTATTCGCGACATGACGGAGCGCAAACTGGCGGAAGAAGCGCTGCGGCAGGCGCGCGACGAAGCGCTGGCGTCGGCGCGGGCGAAGTCCGAGTTCCTCGCCAATATGAGCCACGAGATCCGCACGCCGATGAATGGCGTTCTGGGCATGACCGGTCTGCTTCTGGAGACGTCGCTCAGCGCGGAGCAAAGCGACTATGCCGCCACCATTCAAGGCAGCGCCGAATCGCTCCTCACCATCATCAATGATATTCTCGATTTTTCCAAGATCGAGGCCGGCAAGATGGCGATCGACCCGACGAACATGCGCTTCGGCGACATCGTCGCGGAAATCGTGGACCTGCTGTCGCCGCGCGCCGCCGCCGCCGGTTTGACGCTCGGTTACAAAGTTGCGCCGGCGGCCCGGGGCTTCTACTGGGGCGACGGCTTGCGGATCCGGCAGGTCATAACCAACTTTGTCGGCAACGCTCTCAAGTTCACTGAGGAGGGAGGCGTCGCGATTGAGGTCGGCGAAGTCAGCCGGGACGAGGATCGCAGCCTCCTGCGTATTGTCGTGCGCGACACGGGCGTCGGCATTCCAGAAAACCGGCTGGAGGCTGTCTTTGAAAGCTTCACGCAGGTGGACGGCAGCACGAGCCGCCGCTACGGAGGCGCGGGGTTAGGTCTGACGATCTGCCGGCAGCTCTCGGAGCTGATGGGCGGTCGGGTGGGCGTGGAAAGCCAACTCGGAACCGGAAGCTGTTTCTGGCTGGAGCTGCCTCTGGAGCGCCGCGCCGCCGGCTCGGTCTTGCCCGCCGCCGGGGCGTCTTCCGAGCAGATCACGAGTGTGTCGCTCGGTTTACGCGTACTGGTTGCCGAAGACAATCCGATCAACCAGAAGCTTGCGCTCAAGCTGCTGGAAAAGTGGGGATACCGCGCGGACGCCGTCACCGACGGCCGCGCCGCCGTGGACGCCTGGACCCGCGGTTCTTACGATGTGCTCTTAATGGACGTGCAGATGCCTGAGATGGACGGCTTGCAGGCGACGCGCGTGATCCGGCATTTGGAATCTTTGACAGAGGGACGCACGCCCATCATCGCGATGACCGCCAACGCCATGGAGGGAGACCGGGAGCTGTGTTTGGACGCCGGCATGGACGATTATCTGTCCAAGCCGATCAAGCCGGCGCAGCTTCAAGGGATGCTTCGGGGATTGGAAGACGCCGCCGGGGAAGTGCTGGCCGCGTAATCTCAAAATAAAAACTCCCCCGCTTCTTCTCCATGTGTTTAGAGAAGAAGCGGGGGAGTTTTTTTAGTTCTGCACCAGCGTGAGGCCGTACGTCGTGACGACGGGCGGGGTGGCGGGCGTGTTGCCCGGGGAGGCCGCGCCGGTCGGCTCGGTCACGACGAGGGTGTACGAACTGCCGGCGCTCAGATTGAGCGTCTTGGCGGGAACGATCACCGTGGTTGTGCCGGCGGCGTTGACGGAGAAGGAGGGCGCCCCGGCGGTCACGGGGACATCCACGGTGGATGTCCCTGTCGGATTGTACACCAGGTTGGTCAGGCCGGCGGGAGCGGATCCATTGACGAGGACATCCACGGCGGGAATGTCGGGGCCGGCGACGAGAACGCGCACATTCGCCTGTCCGACCGGCGGAATGTTCTGGTTATCGGGCAGCACGATCACGTTCAAATAATGAGCTGTGTCCAGGTCTGAGAAGTCGGAGGTGAGCGGCGTCTTCACGTCGCGCCGACCGACCAGGTACGCCGTGTATCGCTGCCCGTCCGTCACATCCATGTGGATCACGGGCAAAGGAGCGGCTGTCGTCGTCGACGTGGTGGGATCGGTATAGAGAGGGAGAGTCAGATAGGACCTGCCCTGAAATGAGGAATTCTTCGCTTCCACAAATTGATAGGGGGTGGGAGCGCCGTACTGTGAATTCGTCGTGCTGATCGGCGCCCCGTTCACCAGGACGCTGCCGGCGTCTTTATTGCTATTTGCCGTATCGAGAACATTGGTCGCGACATCAATGGTGCGGACCTTAGCCGAGGGCTCCGTGCCGCTGCCGCTGCAGCCCGAAAGCGCCGTCGCGGCCGCGAGGATCAATCCGGCCGCGGCGCGGCGTGTGTTTTTCTGCATCACTAGTGAAATGCTCCTGTTGCTGAAATAATCGGTCGTTCGCTGTGCTGCACGCAAAACGGGTGACGCTTCGTTAGAGCGTCGATCCCAGCGTTTGTTTCAGTCATTTCCACGTCCCGCGTCGATTACGGCGAACAGCCAATCGACAGTCGAGACAAACGCCAGAAACCAGAAAAGCCCGCCGATAGGCGTGGCGCCTCCTGCGGCGTGTTTCGGGGCCAGCATGCTGCTGACGTCCTGAAGGATGTTCTTGGTGTCGGGCAGCATTAGGATCAGAAGGGTGACGAGGCAATAAACGCCCATCAGAACCGCGCCCTTGACGTATGCTCCCTGCATGATCTGGCCGAGGCCCGGCAGCAGCGCGGATGCAAACGCCGCGATGTTATTGCCGGCGCGCGCCAGCGGCGCGGAGCTTGTGTCCTGAAGAGTTTGGAACCCCCCGGCGGCTTCCGTGGCGCGCAGCGCGGTGCGTCCGAGTTTCAGTTCCGCCGTGGGACGGCCCGGTTCGATCTTCAGGGCCGTGCGGTACGCCGAGCATGCTTCAGCATACTTGCCCAGATACGCCTCAATATCGCCTAGGATCTCATGCGCCGGGGCGTAACGCGGCAGTGCGGTCAGCACTTCGTTCACGCCCTGCCGCGCTTCTTCCGCGCGCCCGCGTCGGAGATTGATGCCGGCGGCGGTCAGCTTCTGCTCCACCGCCACCCGCGACATCGCCGCGCCGGGCTCGATGGGAGAGAAGTTGGGAGCGTCCGCCTCGGTAGAATCCTGAGGCCGGCTTGCGGCTGGGCTCGGCGTCTGGCCGCTGGAAGCCGGCGCCGCGCCGGAGAGCGGCGGGGAGCCGGCCTGGGCGCGCGGCGCGTCGTCGTTAGGCGCGGGGACCATCCGTGTGATCCTTTTCGTCCGAATCGAGGGCGGTCAGTTCGTCTTCATCGTCTCCGCCGTCCAGCGCTTCGTCCAGGTCATCTTCGTCGAAATCGTCTTCGTCCGTGTCGTCTTCATCCGATCCTTCTTCGTCGGATCCTTCTTCGTCCGATTCATCCCGCGCGTGCGCATCGTCGCGCAGGGCGGCGGAGATGGGAAGGATGACGGTTCCGGTTGGGTCGGCGACGACTTCGCGGGTCCAGAGTTTCTCTAATTTATAGTGTTCGCGTTCGGTCTCGGACATGACGTGCACGATGACGTCGCCGTAGTCGACCACGATCCAGGTCGCCTCGGAGTACCCTTCCGTGCGATGCGCCCGAATACCGTTCTCTTCCATGGCTTCAATGACGCCGTCCGAGATCGACCGGATATGGATATTGGACGTGCCCGAACAGATGATGAAGAAGTCCGCGATCAGCGTTTTGCCGCGCAGATCGATCTCCGTCGAATAGTTCGCTTTTTTGTCTTCGGCGGCGGCGACAATAATGTCCCGCTTCTGCTCGGATGTGAGCGTAGATGGTTTCAAGGACTGCGTTTCCTCCTGCTGATAGGCAATAGTATACCCTATTCACAAAAAGAGAGGGCGGACGCCGAAGCGTCCGCCCTCATCGTAAGCCTCAAAAGGCTACATTTTGCCATCCATTTTGTGGCCGCCGTCCATCTTATCCATCTTGCCGCCATCCATCTTCTTGTCCATCATTTTATGATCGGACATTTTCTTGTCCATCATCTTTTTGTCCATCATCATCTTATGCTTCTTCATCTGAGCCGCCGTCATCTTCGGCGCCATTTTGTGGCCCATCATCTTATGTCCGGCCATCTTGTGGTCGGTCATCTTCTTGCCCATCATCTTATCGGCGGCGAGGGTCGGGTGGATCGCGATGAGCGTGAGCGCGGCGGCGGCGAGCGCGGTGATCTGCTTGTTCATGAAAGGGTTCCTCCAAGTTGTCTGGTCGGCAGGTGAAATTTTGTTTGCCATGCGCAGTAGCAAACGACTTGGGGAGAAAGTTCCATAGGATGGGAGATTATTAAAATTGACCCCAGCCGCGCATCAAAAACGCGATTCCCATCGCGGCCATCAGCGCGGCTGAGACGCGCGCCATGCCCAGGCGAAACTTTGGACGCGTCAAAAGACCGCCGAAGACTGCGTTGCCGAACAGGCCGAGGGTGAGGAGCCCGGGGATGGTGCCGAGGCAGAACAGCGCCATGGTGAGCGCGCCCTGCGCCGGGCCCTGGGAAAGCGCGCCGAGGAGCAGGGCCTGGTAGGTCAGTCCGCAGGGGAGCAGGCCGACGAAGACGCCGGTCATCAGCGGCTTCCAGACATTCTGCGACTTCAGGACTTTGACAAAGAGCTTTCGTCCAAAACCGCCGCCCGCGCCCAGCACGTCCGGCTCCGGGATCCGAAACCAGGGGACGATGCCCGCGAAGCCCAGCGCCAGCCCAATCAGCAATATCCCGGCGACCAGACTGATCACGCCCTGCGCGGAGGCCCAGCGGTGAGTGATGTCGCCGACGAGGCCGCCGATCGTCCCTAAGATCACCAGCGAGACCATTCGCCCGCCGTGAAATAAGACATGGCGTTCGGGATGGATGAACCGGCGAGTGGATCCTTGCGCGGCGAGACCGGAGTAGGACGCCACGAAGACGCCGCACATGCCGATGCAGTGGGTGAAGCCGCCGGCCAGGCCCCAGGAGAAAACGAGCCAGGGAATGGCGTGCGTGGGGTTCATGGGATTACTTTACCGTGATGGGGAAACTTCGGACGCCGCTCTGCTTGCCGCCCTGGGCCGTGACGCGCGCCTGCCAGTCGCCAGCCATGGTGAACCGTCCCGTTCCGGAGTACTCCCCGGGCTTGGTCTGTCTGCACACGATTTCGTTCTTTGGCATCTCCATAGAAGGCATCGTCAGATCTACGTTAACCGTGGCGTCCCGTAACGGCTCGCCGCGCTCATTGCCTGCGATGACGGTGAACGTAGCAGTATCCAGTTGGCGGGGTGGCTCAGGAGAGACTTTTAGCTGAATCTGAACGCCGCCCGCCGCCGGCAAAGCGACGGGCGGGGGGGACGATGGAGCGGGCGGAGTGGTCTGGTGGCAGCCCGCAAGAATGAGCATGCTTGCGGCCGCGCAGGCAAGAGATTTGAATGTCATGAGTGTGAGGATGGCCGCCGCAGATGCGCGGGCGGACGCGTTTGCAGCTGGATCAATTGGGGCTTCCGGTCTTCGGGCTTGACGCTGGCGGCGTTGCCGCACCCGCCGCAGCCCGGGCACCCGCCGCCGCTTTCACCGGGCGTATTGCGAAAGGCGAGCAGTTGTCCCAAAATCCGTTTGCCGACCATCACGGCGGCGACGCCGACGATGGCGAACGCTCCAATTGTTTGTGCGTCGATATGCATCTCGAACCTCCCGAACGCGTTAGCGCAGGCCCCAGTGCAGGGCCATCCCGACTTGATAGACGATAAAGGTCGTGAGCCACGCCAGAGCGGTCATATAGCCTGTCATGAAGAGCGGCCATTTCCACCCGTTCGTTTCTCGTTTCACAACAGCGATGGTAGACATGCACTGCATGGCGAGCACATAAAACACCATGACACAAACGGCGATTAGCGGCGAGAAGTAGGGATCCGCTTTCAGCTTCTTCTCCAGCGATCCCGAGATCTCCTCCGCATCGCTGTTCTTATCGCCGACACTGTAGATCGTGCCCATGGAGCTGACAAACACTTCGCGGGCGACGAACGAAGAGACGAGGCTGACGCCGATGCGCCAGTCGAAGCCCAGCGGGCGGATCAGCGGCTCGATCAAGTGGCCCGCCTGACCGGCGTACGAATGCGCCATCTGCTGCTGTGGCGGGGCGTCGGGCGCCTTCGGATAGGAGGTCAGGAACCAGAGTACGATGCTGACTGTAAGAATGACCGTGCCGGCGCGCTGCAAGAACAGATACGCGCGCTCCAGCATCGTCATCACGACCGTGCGGACGCTGGGAGTATGGTAGGGCGGCATCTCTAAGAAGAAGACCGGCGACGGGCCGCGCAGGAGCGTCTTCTTGAACAGCCACGCCATACCGAACGCCGCGATCATTCCCAGGAAATACATGGCGATCATCGTCAGGCCCGGCAGCGTGAATATCCCGAGGACGCGCTTATTGGGAATAAACGCGGCGATCATCAGCGTGTAGACGGGGATACGCGCCGAGCAGGACATCAAGGGCGCCACTAAGATCGTGACGAGGCGCGACTTGCGGTCATCAATGGTGCGCGTCGCCATGATGCCCGGGATGGCGCAGGCGAACGACGAGAGCAGGGGAATGAACGACTTGCCGTGCAGCCCGACCTTGGACATGACTTTGTCCATCAGAAACGCCGCGCGGGCCATATAGCCCGTGTCTTCCAAAAGGGCGATAAAGAAGAACAGCAGCAAAATCTGCGGCAGGAATGTGATCGTGGTGCCGACGCCGGCAATAACGCCGTTGACGAGCAGATCCTGAAGCGGACCCGCCGCCATATGCGTGTTGACGAAATTGCTGAGGGCGCTTACGCCCATCGCGATCCAGTCCATGGGGAGGGACGCCCAGCTGAAGATCGCCTGGAACACCAGCGACATCACGCCAAAGAAGATCACGTAGCCCCAGAACTTATGCGTCAGGACTTTGTCGAGCTTGTCGGTCAGGTTGGCGACGGCCTTGCCGGGCTTCTTGACGGCCTGCGCGCAGATCTTGCGGACCCACTCGTAGCGCGACTCGATCAGTGTGCTGGAAAAATCGACGCCCTGAGCCGTCAGGTTCGCTTTGTCTTTCTGAACATGCTCCAGAATGGGCTTGGGCCAGCGTCCGATCTCTTCCGGGCGGGGCGTGTCCTGCATCAGCAGACTGACGGCTTCGACGGCGCTTTGCCGCGGCTTCAGCCCCGCCTGGTCCTGAAGCATCAGCGAAAGCTCGTCGATCTCATCTTCGACCGGCTTGGGGAGCGTCCAGATACGCTGGGCGGGCGGCGGCGTATTTCCCAGAACGGCGATGGCGGCGCGCAGCGTGTCCAGCCCCCGCTTCTCGGAAGCGAGCACAGGAATGACCGGGACGCCGAACAGCTTGCTGAGCGTGTCGGGATCGACCTCGTGCTGCATTCGAGCGGCGACATCGGTCATGGTCAGCACGACGACCATCGGCAGGCCGAGCTCCAGCAATTGCGAAGTCAGGTAAAGGTTGCGCTCGATGTTGGCGGCGTCCAGCACGTGGATCACGCCGCTGGGCTGCGCGACATCTCCTTGGTGTCCAAGCAGGACATCGCGGGCGATGGCTTCGTCGGGCGAGCGCGGGGTAAGGGAGTAGAGGCCGGGCAGGTCAATCAGCGCGACGGACTCGCCGTCGGCGAGCCGCACGCGGCCTTCCTTCTTCTCAACGGTCACACCAGGATAGTTGCCGACTTTTTGGCGCAGGCCGGTCAGAGC
>NZ_JBDSQY010000128.1:0-8277 GCF_039929585.1 Capsulimonas sp. | reverse complement strand
GCAGTTCGGATTTCCGACCAGGGCGTACAAAGGCGCGGCGGCGGCTCCGTCAGAAACGGAGCCAGCCGCCGGCAGGGGAGAGGTGGACATTTCTTACCTCGGGGCGATCAGCCCTCGAAATCCGGTGGGCAGCGGCGAACCAGGATGGCGTCGGCTTCGCGGCGGCGCAGGGAAAGCTGGTATCCGCGGATCAGCACGGTGATCGGGTCCATCAGCGGGGCGCAGCGAACAAACTCAATCTGGGTTCCGGCGGTGAATCCCATTTCCTGGAGATGCTGGCGCACGGCGGCGTCGCCGTCCAGCGAGACCACGTGGCCGTAGTCGCCGGGGTGCATCGCGGAGAGGGGCATCATAATGTGCCCGGTCTCATCCGGAGCGCCAAAGCGCAGGTAGCTCGTCTCAATCGCCGCGCGCCGCGAATCTTCGCGGGCTCCGCGCCAGCGCTGGAACGAGGAGAAGAAATTGTCTTGTTCGGTTTTCCGGGGTGTCATGGTCGGCATATCAGCCATCCCTCTATAATTACAGCGTCTTGCTGTATCCGATGAAACTCGTCTCCGACCTGCTTTGTCGGAGATTAATGATTTCATTATGGCGCCCCAATACGGCGATGTCAACGCTCTCGGATTCTTTTTCTGATTCCGTCTGCTGATACAGCTCCAATCGTTGGTCAAATTTCAGGCCGCAGCGCCCCCACGGAAATAAATTCGGCGTGAGATTGACATTCTATTCCTCGGTCGGTATAATACACCTCGTTGCGCGCTCGTAGCTCAGTGGATTAGAGCGATTGCTTGCGGAGCAATAGGCCGCAGGTTCGAGCCCCGCCGGGCGCACCACTAAAAAGAAGCCGTTGTCCAGAGATGGACAGCGGCTTCTTTATTTTTCGTCTCCGCCAGCTTGATTCCCCTTGACAATGGGGCGCCGGCTCGGTATAATACATGTCGTTGCGCGCTCGTAGCTCAGTGGATTAGAGCGATTGCTTGCGGAGCAATAGGCCGCAGGTTCGAGTCCTGCCGGGCGCACCATGAAAAAGAAGCCGTTACCCAGCGATGGGTAACGGCTTCTTTGTGTTTGGGGCGTTTTCGAGACCTATTCCCCCGCGCCGCTAAAGCGGCGCCTCCCCTTTTCCCAGCAAGGCCCTTCGGGCGGGAAAAGGGGCGTTCGTAATTGTGATCCAGGCGAGTATTCCGTTTTGCAAGAAGACCTTAGATCAAACAAAAAAGTCTTTGTCGGCCACGTTAAAACTCGCCTGGATAGTAATTATCAGCACCCCTTTTCCCGGGCTTTAGCCCTTCACTGGGAAAAGGGGGAAGCGCTTTAGCGCTGGGGGAATAGGTCCAGAATGCCTACCGCTTCGCCCCCGAGTCTTTCAATATCTGCACGATTGTGTCGGCGTGCGCCATGAGCGCGTGCTCGAGCGGGCTATGCGCGAGTCCTGGGTCCAGGTTCGGGTCCGCGCCGTTGGCGAGCAAAACTTTCACCGCTTCGATGCTTCCCGAGTCCACGGCGCGAGTAAGAGCGCTGTCCCCGTCGGTGTCCTGGGTATTGGGGTTGGCTTTGTTCTTCAGAAGGAGCAGGGTTCCCTCCGAGTCGCCGCGCTCGGCCATCCACATCAGCGGCGTTTCCCCCTGCTTGTTGCGGACGTTCACCACCGCGCCCCCGTCGATCAGGGCCTGAACATTTTCAATATGGTCGCGGTGCGCGGCGGCCATCAAGGGTGTGTTGCCATCTTTGGTCTTGGCTTCGATATTGGCTCCCTTCGCCAGAAGCGCCTTGACCCCAGTCGGAGAGCCTTCCAGCGCCGCCACCATGAGAACGGTGACGCCGTTCTTGGTTTTGGCGTTGACGTTGGCGCCATGTTTGATGAGGGCGTCCACGGCGGCCGGCTGGTTCTGTGTTTCGGCCAGCATCAGCATCGTGCGGTCCTGCGAGTCACGAGCGTCGGCGTCCGCGCCCAGCTTGATCAGGGATTCGATCGCGGCGGCGTCCCCGTCGCCGATTGCTTTGACCATCTCACGCACCAGCGTCGTGCGACTCATCGTCGCCTGCGCCGGGATTGCCATGCTTACGGCCAGCACGCAGCAAACGCCGGCGATCCGCCGGATGTTGTTATGGAGCATCGATAAATTTCCTCGTTTTGAATACGGACCGCCCGTATGGGGCATGTCCGGAACTCTCTTCCTCCCATTGTACCACGACCTCTTTTTCCGCGCCATAAGCGTTTGTAACCTGGCGTCAATCCTAGCGGGAATGATTGGCGTTGTTTGCTTGGTAGACTATCAATAGCAGACGCCGATCCTGGAACTTTGTTAAGGATCGCGTCCAAGCGCTAAGACGTAAAATGCTGAAGTTCGTCGCTCAGCCACTAGAAAGATACGCACCATGAAACTCGGACAAATCGTTACGCTAACCCTGACCACCTGCGCCGTTGCGGCGAGCATCACCGTGCCCGGAATTGCCGCTCAGCACAAGATGAGCGCCATGCACGCCAAGACCAAGATGGTCGGGGGCGCTGCGATGTACCCCACGAAGACGATCGTCGCGAACGCCGTGAACTCCAAGGACCACACCACGCTGGTCGCCGCCGTGAAGGCCGCCGGCCTGGTCGACACGCTGTCCGGCCCAGGGCCGTTCACCGTCTTCGCGCCGACCAACAAGGCGTTCGCCAAGCTGCCCGCCGGCACGGTCGATACGCTGCTCAAGCCCGAGAACAAAGACAAGCTGACCGCCGTGCTGACGTACCATGTTGTCTCTGGAACCTACAGCGCCTCCAAGCTGATGGGCCTGATCAAGGCCGGTCATGGCATGACGACGCTCAAGACCGTCGAGGGCGGCAAGCTCACCTTGATGAAGTCCGGCAAGGGTATCAGTGTCAAGGACGCCAAGGGTGACGTCTCCCATGTCACGATCGCCGACGTGATGCAGTCCAACGGCGTCATCCATGTTGTGGACACCGTTCTGCTGCCTGGCTAATCGCCGCGCGAACAGTAATTGTGCAACAAACAGCCCAGAGACGCAAATGTCTTTGGGCTGTATTTGTCTTCTCCTTAACTAAGGCTCGGCTAATCCGAGAAAACGGAAACGCGAAAGAATGATGCTTCTGACGCTGCTGCTAGTTATAGGTAATTGCGGGGACGCTTTACAGCGCCTCCGTTGACTTGCCGCTTCTCCATGTGCTAAACTATGGGGTAGTTTTCGGAGCTCGGCGTCGTTGTGTCGTCGCCTCTGCTGCTTCGAAGGAGTTTTCACGTGAGCGTTTCTGATCGACCCCTGGTCGCTATTGTCGGACGTCCGAACGTCGGCAAATCTACCCTTTTTAATCGTCTCGTCGGTAAGCGTATTGCCATTGTTGAGGATACGCCCGGCATCACCCGCGACCGTCTGTACGCCGACGGCGAATGGCTCGGACGTGAGTACACGCTGATCGACACCGGCGGCATTCAGATGTTCGAAACGGATCCGCTGAAGGCGCAGATCCGCGGACAGGCCGAGATCGCGATGGAAGAAGCCGATGTCGTCGTCTTCGTCATCGACACCACCGTTGGGATCACCTCGGACGATATCGAACTGGCGAATGCCTTGCGGCGCTCGCCCAAACCGCTGATCGTCATTGCGAACAAAGTCGACAACGGCGATCAAGAGCATCGCAATGTTCCGGAAGTCTATCAGCTCGGCTTTGGCGAAGTCTTCCCCGTCTCCGCGCTGAGCGGACGCGGACTGGGCGACGCGCTTGACGCCATCGTCGGCCACTTCGCGCCGGAAGACAAGGACAAGGATAAGGAGCCGGAAGATGAGCGGATCAAAATCGCCATCATCGGCCGCCCGAATGTTGGGAAGTCGTCCCTGCTGAACGCCATTCTTGGCGAAGAGCGCGTCATCGTCTCCCCCGTCGCTGGCACCACGCGCGATTCTATCGACACCACGTTCAACTTTAATGGACGCGAATTGGTCTTTATCGACACGGCGGGTATCCGCCGGGCCGGTAAAGTCCAGGGAAGTGTCGAATACTATACGGTGCTGCGCGCCCTGCGCGCGATCGACCGCGCCGATGTCGTGATGCTGGTCGTCGATTCGAACGACGGTCTGACCGACGGCGACAAGCGCGTCGGCGGCTTCGCCCATGAGCGCGGACGAGCGGCGGTCATCGTCGTCAACAAGTGGGATCTTGGACGCCAGGATGTCCTGGATGAGATGCCGGGCCAGAATCCAATGAAGATCTTCAGCGAGGAGATGCGCGACGGCATGAACTTCATGGCCTACGCCGCCCTTGCCTTTACCAGCGCGACCACCGGCAAGGGTGTGATCGCCGCCGTGGAGACGGCGCTGGACGCTGCCGAAAACCACGCGATGCGCATTCCCACTGGCGAACTGAACCGCTTGCTGCGCGACGCCTCCGACGCGCACCCGTACCTGGATCACGGCAAGCAGCTGAAAATCTACTACGCCACGATGCCGACGGTCAAGCCGCCGAAGATCGTACTGTTTGTGAACGATCCGGAACTGATGCACTTCTCCTACAAGCGCTACCTGGAAAACCAGATCCGCAAGACGTACGCCTTCGAAGGCACGCCCCTGCAGATCGAAGTGCGCAAGGCGGCGGACAAGGAAAGGGATCACTAACGTGACCGAAGTGGCGCGAATGAAGTTCAAGAGCGTCTCGTCTCCTAAGGAGCACGGGGCGCTCATTCTCAACGACGACGGCTCATTCCAGATCGAGCCCAGCGAACCCCTGCGCGACAAGATGGCCGAGCTGGAAGAAGCGGCCCTGCGCCGCTCCCAGCGTCTCGGGATTGGCCTCGGGTCTGGTCTGCTTGTAGTCGGCCTCGCCCTGATCGGTCTCGGGTGGGCCTTCGGTCGCGTCTTTGGCAAAATCGGCTACACCCTCAGCAAGCCGCGTCCCGTGCGCGACGTCCATGTGACCCGCAATCCCTCCGGCGGCGTCGACCTGACTCTTCCCGGTGTCGAAAGCAAGCTGCAAACGATCCAGATGTCCTGGAACGGCGACGAGGTGCTTTCCCCCGAAGTCGACAAGTTCCTAGAGAAATTTCACGAGATGCGCGGCGAATAGGCCCTATTCTCCACTCGCTAAGGCTCGTCTCTCCCTCTTCCTAGCAAGATGCCGCTCAGGGTAAAAGGGGAACAAATAATACAGCCCATTCACTCTTTGCACAATCGAGAGTGAATGGGCTGTATTATTTTTGTGGCTTTTTAGGCTTTTCTTAGAGACGTGTCCATTGGCGACGCCGGCGCCAGGCAAGGCTGGTCACAGTGAACACACCGAACGCCACGGGAATCCACGGTGCAGGTTCTGGCACGGCGCTTGGGACATCGTGCAGAGTCAGGCCAATCCGAATGAACCCAGAGGACTGACCTGGACTATCGTAGACCGACGTCATCATAATGGGGCCATTGCCAAAGTTGATGTGTCCATACGGACCGAAGTCGTAGTCGCCGCCGACCACCTTGTAGTAAACGTCGTACAAGGTTCCTGGGAAGCCATTATTAGTGTCGTTGTAAATAATGTTTACATTCTGGATACTGAGTGGGATAGTGGTCCCATTGACCGTGATGTAAGGTGATCCGTAATCTAACGTCGCACCGCCATCACGATCAAAAAATGCATACCCAAGGTCCGCATACGGATCATCCTGACCCAGGACAAACGTACTGCCTTCGGTCAGCGTGACGGTCTGCTCCTGCGGAAAGGCCGAGGGTGTGCCGACGAGAAAGGTAAAGCTCTGCGCCGCGTGGGCGGATGGGGCGGCAAGCGCCATTGCGGCAAGCGCAGTGGCAAATAAAGGGGCAAATACAGTATTCTTCATTTCACTTTTCCTCCTTGGAATAGCGAATCTTCGGCGTGATGCGCCATACTCATCTCTAATGCGCTAGGCCGTGACGAGTTTCCTCCCCTAATTTCGCACCGGACGTGGCTGATTTTTGTTACCCCCTACGATCGAAGGCGAGACTCTGGGCGTCGCCACCGTGCGGTTCCAAAACGGCGCGCTGGGGACGATCACCATGACCACCCTGGCGTACGACGGATTCCCCGAGCGGATCGATGTCAGCGGGACCAAGGGCAGCGCGATGCTGGTGGGCGACCATCTGGCGCATTTCACTACCAAAGACCTCTATGAAGACGAGTTTGGCGATCTAAGCGGCTCCGCTGAGACGCACTCCAATACGTCCAAAGACCCGGCGGCTCTCGTCGGCGACGGCCACTACGGCAATATCCGCGACTTCGTTCTCGCCGTACGCGAATGGAGCCCGCCGCAGGTCGCCGCCGAAAACCACGCGATGCGCATTCCCACCGGCGAGCTGAACCGCTTGCTGCGCGACGTCCATGTGACGCGCAATCCCTCCGGCGGCGTCGACCTGGCGCTTCCCGGCGTCGAAAGCAAGATGCAGACGATCCAGATGTCCTGGAACGGCGACGAGGTGCTTTCCCCCGAAGTCGACAAGTTCCTAGAGAAATTTCACGAAATGCGCGGCGATGCGTAGTCTGACGTGACAATGAAGCCCCGCAGCGTCATGCGGGGTTTTCTGACTTGTCGCTGCTGAGCATTTGGTGCAGATCTAAACGCTTCACAGGAATCTCCATAAACTCAGTGATTTCCTCCATATCGGGAATCCGGGCGCCGTGTTAGAATAGACACATATTTTATGGCTTCCGTCTCAAAGCAGCCTAATGCTTCTTTTGCGATATAGATACTGATTTGAAAAGGGATACTTCAATGCCGCTTTCTCGCCGTAAGTTTCTCAAGACCGGCGTTGCCGCCGCCGCCGGGTTCGCGCTCTGGGACGCCGCGCGCCTCCCCGGAGCCGCCAAGTCCTCAAGTGAGGATCAAAAACGCTTCCAGCCGACCTGGGAATCGCTGGAGCAGTATCAATGTCCCGATTGGTTCCGCGACGCCAAGTTCGGAATCTGGGCGCACTGGGGACCGCAGTGCCAGCCAGGGCAGGGAGATTGGTACGCCCGGGGTATGTATGAAGAGGGTAGTAACTACTACAAGTATCAGTGTGAAACCTACGGCCATCCCTCCAAGGCCGGCTTCAAGGAAGTGATCCACGAGTGGAAAGCCGAATCCTGGGACCCGGAGCATCTGATCTCTCTTTACAAGGCCGCCGGGGCCAAGTACTTTATGTGCCTCGCCAACCACCACGATAACTTCGACAACTATGCGTCGAGCTACCAGACGTGGAACAGCGTCGCGCTCGGTCCGAAGAAGGATCTGGTCGGCGGCTGGGAGCGCGCCGCCCGGGCCGCCGGCCTGCGCTTCGGCGTAAGCGTGCACGCCGCGCACGCCTGGTCCTTCTACGAGACGTCCCAGGGCGCCGACAAAGCCGGTCCGCTGGCGGGTGTTCCCTACGACGGTCACCTGACGAAGGCGGACGGCAAAGGGCAGTGGTGGGACGGACTGGACCCCCAGGACCTGTATGCGCAGGCGCATGCGCCCATGGGCTTGGAGTGGGATTGGAACAACGGCGGGCGCGGCGACCTCCCGAGCGCCGCGTACTGCGATAAGTTCTACAAACGCACCGTGGAGCTAATCGACAAATACCATCCCGATCAAGTGTATTTCGACGACACGATTCTCCCGCTCTATCCCGTGAGCGATGTCGGCCTGCGCCTCGCCGCCCACTTGTACAACACGAATATGCAGCGGCGCGGAGGCAAGCTGGAAGCGGTTGTGAACGGCAAAGTCCTGAACGCCCAGCAGCGAAAGTGTATGGTGATGGACCTGGAGCGCGGCGTCAGCAACCGGATCGAGCCGGAGCCGTTTCAGACGGATACCTGTATCGGCAACTGGCATTACGACCTCAGCGTTTTCAAGAATCATGCGTACAAGACGCCCGATCAAGTCGCGCATATGCTGGTGGACATCGTCAGTAAGAACGGCAACTTGATGCTCAATATTCCGCTGCCCGGAAGCGGACTGCCGGATTCGGACGAATTGGCGTTTCTGGCGGACTTCACCCGATGGATCAAGGTCAGCGGCGAGGGGATTTACGGGACGCGTCCCTGGGATATCTTCGGCGAGGGGCCGGCGGGCGGCGGGGCGGAGATCCACGCGCAGGGGTTCAATGAGAGCAATCGCCGCTATACCTCGCGTGACTTCCGATTTATGAAGAAGGGGGACGTTCTATACGCCCATGCGATGAACTGGCCCAAAGACGGGAAATTGGTTGTCCGATCGTTAGCGTCGGGGTCCGGTAAAATCAAAGGGGTGAGCCTGCTGGGCCATTCCGGCAAGCTTTCCTGGTCTCAGACTGATCGTGGCC
>NZ_JBDSQY010000127.1:0-7758 GCF_039929585.1 Capsulimonas sp. | reverse complement strand
AAAGACGGTGTTGATATTGAAGAAGAACGAGCTGTTGTCAATGACTCGCTCGGTCTCAGGATAGGCTTTGATCTGTTTCTGAACGGCGGGGTTGACATGCAGATGTCCAGAGCGTGGTATTACCGGCGTAAACACGCGTGTGTAGTTGTAGATCGTCAGGACAGTCAAGTCGATCGAATTGACAATCGTCACCACGGAAGCGATCAAAAATACCGACAAGATGATCACGAAGCCGAGAGGCAGAGTACGGTTCAGATTTCGTCGGAAATAGGTTAGCGGCGAGAGTGGGCGTGCGATGGTGAATGGTCCTTCCCAGAACAGTCGACACTGCCATTATACCCATCTCAAGATATTGAATTCACGGAATTCGGTATGAACTCTATGCTCCTTTCCTAGTTGAGAAAGTTCGCAGTTTTTTCACTCTGATATTTTTTGTACCGGCCTTTGACATTTCCCATAATAGTTTTTGTATCCCATGCAAGTAAAATGGTGTTGTGAGGCGGATATTCGCCGTAAAACGGGAGCCGTCGCCCATCCCATTCATTTCCATTCTCCTCAGAATGTTCGCTCTTAGGTTAGAGAAAGGTTTGCTCATTTGAATATCGGAGTCGTTCGCGAAATTAAGAACAACGAAAACCGTGTCGCCGTCGTCCCTTCCGGTGTCGAGAGTTTGGTCCGCGCAGGCCATACCGTTACCGTGGAGGCGGGCGCGGGACTGGGCACCAGCATCCAGGACTCCGAATACACCGCCGCCGGCGGGATTTTGGTGGAGACTGCGGAAGAAGTGTGGGCGGTCGCGGATATCGTCGTGAAGGTCAAAGAGCCTC
The DNA here is from genome assembly GCF_039929585.1 of Capsulimonas sp. NCBI lineage: Bacteria > Bacillati > Armatimonadota > Armatimonadia > Capsulimonadales > Capsulimonadaceae > Capsulimonas > Capsulimonas sp. Next base: position 6,931 of record NZ_JBDSQY010000127.1, on the reverse strand, counting down.
AGGCGCAGGAATGGGCTCTGTTCAAGCCCGGACAAACGCTGTTTACATACTACCACTTCGCGGCTTCGCGCGAACTTTCCGAAGCGATGGTAAATTGCGGCGGGGTTTGTGTTGCGTATGAGACGGTGGAAGACAAGCGCCGCACACTCCCCCTGCTGACCCCAATGTCCGAAATCGCGGGCAAGATGGCGGTGCAGGAAGCGGCGAAGTATCTGGAGAAGCCGCAGGGCGGCCGGGGAATTCTGCTGGGCGGCGTGCCGGGAGTTCCGGCGGCGCATGTGGTAATTCTGGGCGGCGGCGTGGTCGGCATCAACTCGGCGAAGATCGCGGCTGGCATGGGCGCGAACGTGACGATCATGGACATCGATCTGGAGCGTCTGCGTTACCTGGACGACGTGCTCCCCGCGAATGTCACCACCTACTTCTCGAACCCACTGCACATTCGTGAGATCCTTCCCACAGCCGATGTCGTTATCGGCGCTGTCTTAATCAAAGGCGAAAAGGCCCCCATCTTGGTCTCTGTCGCCGACCTCCAGCGCATGAAGCCCGGCTCGGTGATCGTGGATGTCGCCGTGGATCAGGGCGGCTGTATCGAATCCATGCACCCGACCACCCACGCCGTTCCAGTCTTCACCGTCGATGATGTCATCCACTACGGCGTCGCCAATATCCCCGGCGCCGTCCCGGCGTCCTCGACTTACGCCCTGACCAACGCCACCTTCCCCTACCTGCTCTCCCTGGCAAACAAGGGCGTGAAGCAGGCCCTGCGCGACGACGCCGGCCTCGCGCTCGGCCTGAGCGTGGCCGACGGCAAGATGTTCCTGCCGACCGTGGCGCAGGAGTTCGGACTGCCGCTAGGCTCCGCAGCGGACTGGATCGCGGCGTAAGAGACCGAGTCCCGGCATTTGCGCCCCCCGTATGACCCACCCCGGCGCTTCGCGCCACCCTTGAGTGACCTACCCCCGGCCTTCGGCCGCCCCCTCCCTTGAAGCAGGGAAGGGTTAGAAAGAGATTCTCGGACGAAAGCCGCCTGCAACAACAAAATCCTAATTACCCTTCCCTGCTTCAAGGGAGGGGTGGCGCGAAGCGCCGGTGTGGGTCATACGGGGGGCGCAAATGCCGGGGGTGGGTCATACGGGAGGGCGCAAACGCCGGGGATAGGTCACTCCTCGTACACCGCCGAAACGACCTCAATCTTATCCGCCCGGAACTCATCCCCGTCGTATTCGCCCATCACACGGATCGTATCTGTCTTCGTCAGATCGTGCACCGAGATTCGCTTGCGGTCGCGCAGGATGGGGATACCGCTCGGCACGATGACCTTCACATCCCGGCTCCCCGCAATGTGAACCTTTAAGTCTCGGGAGTTCAGGCGATTGCTGGTCTGAGTAACGCGGCCGATCAGAAGATGATCGTCGTTTTGATTGCCGGATGTCTGCGGGTCGTCGCTTCCATTGCTGGGCAGAGCGCCGCCGATAACCCGGCCAAGGCTGAGCGCGTTCGCATAGACAACGCCATCAGAGCGCAGCAGGCCGCGCACGGTCAGTCGATCGCCGATGCTGACGCCGATGTGGTTTTCGTCGCCGCCCGGCACACCGCGCAGGTCGGTCCGGTCATCGACAGCGACGGTGCGCTCGTGATCGTTGATTCGGATGACGAGGCGGCCACGGTCGTCGTCGACCTTCACAACCGTACCACGCATTTCAATCGGCTGCTGGCGATAGGTACGAGAGCGGGAAGATGACGAAGACGGCGGTGGCGGAGTATCCGGCCTCGCCGGCGCGGGATCGACCGGATCGATGCCCCGGCCGGGTTGCGCCGGCAGGACGTTCAGCGTGCTGGCCGCAAGGATATTGTCCGAGAGCAAACGTCCATCAATGCTGACCCGCATATCCGGAACGAGGTCCCCGGTCTCGGCGTCGCGCTTGCTGCGCGGCAGACGGATCTTCGTGTCCGTCGTGTCGACGGTGTAAGAGCGCCCTTTGTCGCTGATCACAACAATGGTATCGCGCTCCGAGTCGACTTTGTCGATCCGTCCGTCGACGTGAAAGTCTTCCTGCCCCTGGTAGGGATAGTCGCTGTCACTCTGCGCCGCGCGGGCCGGCGTGGGCGCGGCGGCGACGGCCATTCCAAGACAGCTGAGCGCCAGCGCGGCGCCGGTCCACGTTTTCCACATACGCGTTCTCCGTGTCGGTAAGTAAATCGGTTCATTCATACTTACCGGACGAGCAGAACTCAGGCATTGTTCCGCGCCGCGTCCGCTTCGGCGTTGATCGCCTTCGCGGCGGCGCTGGGATCGGGAGCGCCATAAACAGGACGACCGACCACCAAATAATCGGCGCCCAGCGCCACGGCCTCACCGGGCGTCATCACACGCTTCTGATCGCCGACATCCGCGCCCGCCGGACGCACGCCAGGGATCACCAGCACAAAGTCCGGCCCGCATGCTTCTCGAATGGCGGCAATTTCATGCGGTGATGCGACAATACCATCGCATCCGCTATCCTGCGCCAGCCGCGCCAGGCTCACGACATGATCCTTCAGCGAGCACTCGACGCCCAGTTCGCCCGACAGCACTTCCGGCGCGATACTTGTCAAAATCGTGACCGCCAGCACCAGAGGCTTCTTGGCGAAGCCGCCTGCCTCCGCACCCTGCGTTGCGCCCTGCACGGCGGCCTGCATCATGGCCGAGCCGCCAGAAGCGTGCACATTGAACATCCAGACGCCGCGCTTCGCCGCCGCACGCGACGCGCCAGCGACGGTATTGGGAATATCATGGAATTTGCAGTCGTAGAAGATCTTGGCGTCTTTGCCGGCGGCGTCATAGATGCGCTCGAAAACATCGAACCCGGCGGCGTTGATCAGCTCAAGGCCGACTTTGAAGCCGGCGACATCATCTTTGAGACGCACGGCGAGGTCCACGGCTTTGTCGGCGGTGTCGGTATCGAGGGGGAGGAGAATGCGGCTTGTGTTTGACATGCCCTATTGTTCGACTGGAGGGGCGCGGGTTCCTCCCCATGCCCAGAGCAATCCCTATTCCCCCGGCGCTTTAGCGCGCTTCCCCCTTTTTCCCAACAAGCTGCTTCGCAGGGTAAAAGGGGTGCTGATAATTACTTTCCATTCACTCGTCACATGGCCGTGAGGAGTTTGGCGCCGAAAGCGCAATGCTCTTCCCAGATACTTGTCGAGCGAGCAAGGACAATAATTATGAACGCCCCTTTTACCTCTGGGCAAAAGGGGGAAAGCGCTTCAGCGCCGGGGGAATAGGGACTCCCGACCACAAAAAAAGCCGGGCTCGCTTTCGCAAGTCCGGCCTTTTTTCAATCATCGTAACAAACTTAGTCGCGGCTGCGCGATCCGCCGCCGCTGACCGACAGCAGGATCTGGAGGATGAACCAGAACAGGTTGATGAAGTCCAGATACAGCTGCACGGTCGCCATCACGTAATCTTCAGGACCGAAGCGATGCTTGATGTTCGAGACATCGTACAACACATAGCCGCAGAAGATCACTGTTCCCGCGAGCGAGTAAAGCAGCGTTCCCCCCCCACCCATATTGATGAACATGCCAATCAAGCCAACGACAAACAAGCCCAGCAAGGCCCAGTAAAGCATCTTGCCCAGACCGCCAAAGTCCTTATTCGAAATCCAGACATAGCTTCCAAGGCCGACCACAAGCAGTGCGGAGAGAGCGGCGGATTCCGCGATGATCATCGGCCCCATCGTGAAGCCATGTGCGATCCTACTAAGAACTGGCCCGGCCATTAAGCCTTCCAGTACACTCAAAACGTACAGCAAGATCAAACTAACGACCGGCTGGCGGCGCGTAAACGTGATTCCAATAACACAGGCAATTGATCCAATGAACAGTGGAAGGATCAGCCCGGGCGAAAGCTGTGCGGTTGCCGCCCACCATGCGGCGCCGGCTGTCACTAAAAGACAGGTCGCCAGCAGGTAACACACGCGCTGGATCAGCGTGGTTTCTCCCACGGCCGACCTCGGCACGCTATAATAAGGATTGTTGTTCATTGCTTCTTAAATCTCCACGAGGCGCACGGCGCCATTGCAGTGATAGTACCCACTATTAGAACGAATATTACAGGCCTCTGAGTTCCCAGACAGGAATGCGCTCACCCTCCGCCGAACTACGGGGAACGAACCGTGAAACCAAACAGCCATAACATCCAATACCACTTTCTCATTTGCGGAAACATGCGTCCAGAGGACAGCCCTCTGCCAAGCTGCGGACCACGCGGCGGCTCGGCGATTGCCGACGCCTTTCGCGCGGCCATCGCGCGGCGCGGGTGGCCCGCCCGCGTCAAGGTGACGGCGACCGGGTGCCTAACGCCCTGCCTGATCGGCCCCAACCTCGTCGTTTATCCCGAAGGGGTTTGGTATAGCGGCGTTTCTCCCAGTGATGTCGAAGAGATCGTCGCAACCCATCTCGATCGCGGAGCCGTGGTCGAGCGCCTGCTGATGCCGAAGGAGGCTCGGCTCTGGTGAGAACATCCCCAAAAGGACAATATTCGAATGAGCAATAAAAGCGCCACCGTCGACGCCGCTCCCACAGGGCGCAAAAAACTTCTGGATATGAACGGCTACCAATGGGCCGTGCTCTTCGCCGCGTGGCTCGGCTGGGGTTTCGATGTGTTCGATGGATTGCTGTTCAATTTCGTCGCGCCCAATTGCGTTCCCTCACTGCTGCACCTTCAGCCCGGCAGCGACGCCGCCAAGCATGCGACGGCGTTCTGGACAGGCGTGGCGACATCCATTCTCCTTATCGGCTGGGCCATCGGCGGGATCGTATTCGGCAAGATCGCGGACCGGATCGGGCGCTCGCGCACGCTGATGCTGACCATCCTGCTCTATGCGCTTGGCACCGCCGCCTGCGCCATCGCGCCCTCCCTCCCCATGCTGCTGCTGTTTCGGTTCATCGCGAGCCTGGGCATCGGCGGTGAGTGGGCCGCCGGCGCATCGTTGGTGGCGGAAGTCGTACCGGAAAAGCGTCGTGTTGAGGCGGGCGCGCTGCTCTACACATCGGCGCCGCTGGGCCTGTTTCTCGCCGTGTTCGTCAACAGCCTGATCTCCACGGTCTATCTGGCCGATCACCCTGAAACATCCTGGCGCTGGGTGCTGGGCTGCGGCCTGATCCCGGCGGCGTTCGCATTCTTCGTCCGCACACTGGTCAAAGAGCCCGAAGTCTGGGAAAAGAGCGCGACGGATCAGCGCGGACGCATCCGCGAGCTGTTCACGCCGAAGTATCGGATGTCGACGCTGAGCGGATTTCTGCCCGCACTGACCATTCTCATTACCTGGTGGACCTGCAACGCGTTTCTGCAAGTCATCGCCGCCGACATGGCGCTTGCCGCCGCCGCGCGGGAAAAGCTGAGCGCGCACGACACGGGAGCGCTCAAGACGGCCTGGATCACGCTCGGCTCCAGCGTGTTCAATCTGGGCGGCCTGCTCGGGACGCTGCTGACAATCCCCGCCGCCAAGTTCCTGGGCCGGCGCATGATGTTCGGCGTTTACTTTTTAGGCTCGGCCGCCGCGCTGTTCACGGCGTTCGGCCATCGCTGGGAGCCGATCACGCAGCTCTGGCTGTTTTTCCCCATTGGCGTCACCGTCTTCGGCGTGTTTGGGGCCTGCACGTATTATCTCCCCGAGCTCTTCCCCACCCGCCTGCGCGCCACCGGCGCAGGCTTCTGCTACAATGCGGGACGGTTCATCACCGCGATTGGGCCGTTTATCGTTGGCAGCTACGCCAAGGCGGGGCCAAGCGCTCTGGGCAGTATCCTGCACACCCTCTGCTTTGTCGCCGCCGTGCCGCTGATCGGGCTATTGTTTCTGCCGTGGATCATTGAAACCAAAAATCGAGTGCTTGAGGGTTAGAGAATATGCTTGTCGTCGCCAGTGAAAACGGAAAAGTCGGGATTGGGGCCGCGATGGAAATATTGCGCGCGGGAGGATCGGCGCTGGACGCCGTGGAGGCCGCCACGCGCGAAGTGGAGCGAAACGAGCACGATCATTCCGTGGGCGTCGGCGGATATCCCAACATTCTGGGTGAGGTCGAGCTGGACGCCTCGATTATGGAGGGCGCCACGCGTCAGGCGGGCGCCGTCGCCGCCATTCGCGGCTATCCCCATCCCATTTCCGTGGCGCGCGCGATCTTAGATAAACTGCCGCATCACGTGCTTCTTGCAGGTGAAGGCGCGGCGCAGTTCGCCGCCGAGCATGGTTTCGAACCGATGACGCTGCTCACGCCCGAGGCCGAGGCGGCATGGCGGCGAGTCACCCAGCGTCCCGGATTTGCCGACGCTCCCTTAACTGTTCAGGCGCGCATGGCGCAGGACCCGGAAAAGACAGTCGGCACCGTGGACTTCCTCGCGCTGGACGATCGTGGACACATCGCCAGCGCCGTCAGCACCTCAGGCTGGGCGTTCAAGTACCCGGGACGCGTCGGCGACAGTCCAATCATCGGCGCCGGCAACTACTGCGATGACCGTTACGGCGCCTGCGCCTGCACGGGCCTCGGAGAGCTCTCCATCCGCGCCAGCCTCGCCCGGATGACCGTCGCCGCCCTCGCGCGCGGCCTGAGCGTCTCTGAGGCCTGTCACGAGACCATGGCGGACCTTGCCCTGCTCCCGCTGCCCGCGACAATTCCTCCAGCCATGAGCATGATCGCCATCGACCGGCACGGCAATCACGGCGGCTTCACGCTAGCTGAGGACTTGAAGTACGTCTGGCAGGATGGGACGATGGAGGAAGCGCGGATCGAGGAGCGGACACGGGTTTTGTTGGGGTGAGAGGCCCTCATCCCCCTGTATGAACAGGGACATGCTTTACACTTTAGACCGGCGACATCCTTTACACATTATTAGGATTGTTTCTCCTTCGAAATGTCTCTTGATGTTTCCAAAGCCAGTGGCGTCTCG
>NZ_JBDSQY010000126.1:0-4306 GCF_039929585.1 Capsulimonas sp. | reverse complement strand
TGTTCGCGGGAACGGGCGGCTCCTCGCTGATGACGATGAGTCCAACGCAGCAGCGCTTGAACAAGATCGACTTCCCCGCCGAAGCCGGATGGACGCCTCAGGAAGTGGGCGTCGGCGCGGACGGATATGCGCGTATTCTGGCCACGAACGTGGATGGACGTGGTCGCCTGCGCATTTATAACACGGCGGGCGCGCTGCTCAGCTCGCATGAGTTTGCGCCGTTCTAGACTGCCTCCTCGAAGATCGATCATTGGGCGCGCAGGAGCCGTCGGCTCCCGCGCGCTCTCTCTTTTGCGCTTGCTTTTCTAACTTTGAGTGCGTTTGCCGTCTTTGGAAATTGACAAGCCGCGCCCATGTCCGCTATGATAATCCTATGGTTACGATTCATGATGTCGCCCGAGCAAGCGGTGTTGCTATCTCGACGGTCTCCAATGTCCTCACCAACGCCAACCGGCCTGTCAGCGCCGGCGTGCGTGAGAAGGTTCTGCGCGCGGCGCAGGAGCTGAACTACTATCCGAACACTACGGCGCAGGCGCTCGTGCGGCGGCGCATGGGCGCCATTGGCGTCGTGGCGGCGATCGTCTCCGCGAGCGAGATCGTCAAGAGCGATTATATTTCGGGGATTATGCAGGGAGTGCTGGGCGTCGCCGAGGAAACGCAGCAGAACGTGACGCTGTACACGCACCACTGGCGCGGGGCGCGGGAGTCGGCGGCGGTGTTTCGAGACCGGCGCACGGATGGTCTGCTGCTGATTGTCCCCCCGACGGACTCCGATATCGTCGCGGCGCTTTCTTCGCTGTCCGTGCCGCTGGTCACGGTGTCGGCGCTGGAAGTCGAGGGCGTGCCGTCGGTGGATGTGGATGACCGGCTGGGAGCAGCCCTGGCGGTGGAGCACCTCGCGGCCCTGGGCCATCGGCGGATCGCGCATGTTCACGGCAACGAGAACCATGTGAGCACGCGCAATCGCCTCGCGGGCGTCATGGAAGCAATGTCGGCGCATGGGCTCACGATCCCTGATCGCTGGATCCGGTTCGCCGATTACGGCGGCGAAGGCGCCAAGGAAGTTTGCGTGGAGATTCTGAGCGGCGACGACCGTCCCACGGCGCTGCTCGCCGCCAACGACGCCGTCGCCGTCGCCGCCCTGCGCGCCGCAGAATCGCTGGGGCTGCGCGTGCCTCAAGACCTCTCCATCGTCGGCTACGACGACGCCCCGATGGCCGCCCTCGTCCATCCCGCGCTCACCACCATCCGCCAGCCTCTCATCGCTATGGGCGCCGCCGCCGCGCGCACGCTGGCGCGCGTGATTGAAGGGGAGACAGGGGTGGAGGCTCGGCAGTTGCTAAAGCCGGAATTGATCGTCAGGGAGAGCACGGCGCGGGTGGGGTGATATCTCCACGTTACATCGGAGATGAACGCTAACATCGACTATTGGGTGGCATGCCGGCGGCTTTGCGCAGGCATGTATTGCGTGCGAAGCGGAACATGACGTTTCTTCTCAATCGTAGAACATGCCTGCGCAAAGCCGCCGGCATGCCACCCAGTGGCGGGCGGGGTTATGATCCCTCATCCGTCGTCTCCTCCACCACTTTCACCACTCGCTCCGGCATCTCCAGCAGCGACGCCATTTCTTTCAAGAACGGCGACCGGGAAAGTACACGCGTGGAGTGCAGCAGCGGCCAGCTGAGCGTCACATGCTCCTTGGCGCGGGTGATGGCGACGTACGCCAGGCGCCGCTCTTCTTCGATGCTGTCGCCCTGGAGCTGGGTTTTTTCTTCATCGAACCAGCGCAGGCTGCGGTGATGCGGGATCATGCCGAAGGCGAAGCCGACGACGAAGACGATGGGCCATTCCAGGCCCTTGGCGCGGTGGATCGTCATCATCTCCACGGCGTCGCCGGCCTCCACATTTTCGGTCGCCTTGTTCTGGGCGGCGACGAAGTTCAGGAAGTCCTGAGCTGTTGGGAAGGCGGCGCAGGAGACGCAAAGTTCTTCTAAGTTATCCAGACGGGAGTTGCCTTCGTCCTCGACATGGCCCTCCTCGCGCAGCAGCCAGTCGTCGTAACCGATCTCGCGCGCCCTGCGCAGACGCAATTCCGCGCTGTCGCCCGCCTGGGCTACTTGCTTCACCATTTCCCGGAAGTCGCGTACGGCCAGGCCCTGCCAGGTCTTGAACTGGCCGTTGGTCAGCGTCTTGTAGAGCGACCATCCGTGGCGCGCGGCCTGTGTCTCTAACTCCGCGATGAACGCGCCGCCGAGGAAGTGCGTCGGTTTCCCGTAGGATTTGGAGGCGACGTTGATGACGCGCTTGACGGCTTCATCGGCGGCGGGGCTGTCGCGATCCACGCTCAGCTGAAGAAACGCGATGAGATCGCGCACCTCCTTGCGTCCGTAGAATCCCAGAGCCCCCTCCAGAACATACGGCACGCCATTCGCAACGAAGGCTTCTTCCAGGGCGCGCGAGTAGGCGTTCGTCCGAAACAGCACCGCGCAGTCTTTCAGGGTCGCCCCGGAATCTTTGTGCGCTTTTAATGTTTCCGCAACGTGTTTCGCTTCCCCTTCGGCGTCCTCGTGCTCCAGCGTCTCTAAATCCGAGCCGTTGTCGCGGGTGGACGCCATTTCCAAACGGTAACGGCTATCCATTCCCGAATTGCCGATCAGCTCGTTCGCCACGCGCACGATGGTGGCGGAGCTGCGATAGTTTGCCGGAAGACGGATGATATCTCCATTCGGAAAGGCCGACGCAAACTGGCCGACGGTGGCTTCGGGCGAACAGCCCCGGAAGCTGTAGATCGCCTGGCCGACGTCGCCGACGATAAACAAATTTCGATGCACGGCGCTGAGAATGCGGGCGATCTCCCACTGGACCGACGACGTGTCCTGTGTCTCATCGATCAGCAGATACTGGAACTTTGCCTGATACTTCGCGCGGATCGGGGGCTGCTCCTGAAGCAGTTCCAGTGTTTCCACCAGCAGGTCGTCAAAGTCCAGGCGGCGGGACGGCTTCTTTGCCAAAATATCGAACTTCGCCGTTTTAGCCTGCTCGTAGCAGCGCCAGAATTTGCACAGGGTTTGGATCGTGCCGTCGCCCCAGTTCGGCTCGTGCTCGCGGAAGGCGCGCTCTGCTTCCGTGACCTTGAACCCACGGTTCTTGACCGCAGAAACGGCTGAAAGGGCGCTCTTAGGATCGAATGCAACGTTCAGGCCGAAGGGCGGGGAGGGGAGACCGCGCCCCATCCAGTCCTTGTCGCCTAAAATAGCCTTGGCGACACGCACTTGCCAGTTTTCGTCGGCAATCTGGAAGTAACCCGCCTGCTTGCCCAGAAGGACGGTGAGCTCGGTTTTCAGTAGACGCAGGCAGTGCGCGTGGAAAGTGCCGATCCAGAGCTTCTCAATGATCGCATCGCCGCCCTCGCCCAGCAGCGCCGCCAGACGCTCGCCCATCTGATCCGCCGCCTTTTTGGTAAACGTCGCGACGAAAATACTTTCCGCCGGAACGCCCTCCGCGAGCAGCAGAGCGATGCGGCGGGTCAGGACCGTGGTCTTGCCCGAGCCCGCGCCTGCGAGCACCAGCGCGGGGCCTTCGCCGTGATGCAGGGCGCGCATCTGGTCGTCGTTCAGTCCCGCCTCCAGCGACGGCAGCAAGGCGGCGCGGCGCAGGGCGTTCAAATCGTCGGAAATGGCTTCGAGAGTGACTTGCATAGTAGGCGTCCAGAAATGATCGTGACTAAGGCGGGCGGCAACACGCATTATACCGAAATTGCGCGGGGATTTGGGAGTCTTACCGCGAATGCGTGTTCTCTCCTTGACTTTCGGAAAATATTTCATTATTTTTTATTTTGAAATCTCGATTACGAATATTGATCCGGTCACGAAAGATTGACTTTTGGTTAACGAGCGATATTAGAACCCTTTAATTTTCGTAGGCTGTTTCACGAATCAAGGTGTTTATATAAAATATGTAGATCGAGAGTTTGTAATAATTTATGCCTGTATGCTTTGTGGGGTATTTATTGCGAGTGAAAAACCGCGTTTCCGGGCAGTGACAATTGCCGGTTTTGAGTGGTTTTTGCGATTTCCTGTATTCCTTGCGAGTAGACGGCGTTTGATTATTATGGAATAATCTCCCCAATATACCGGTCAAGCATCGTCTTGCCGGACTTTTGCGCGTCCGCCTTCCACTTCAGGAACTACCCTCGGTGGATCGGTAGAAACACTTCAAGCCATCAAAAATTAGGATATCAAATCAAGAATTGACCATGCAAATGGGACAATCACTAGAGTTTTAAGCTTGCTTGCTTGAAAAGGGA